>CAYOTD010000054.1:0-13372 GCA_964406685.1 uncultured Solibacteraceae bacterium
GAGGTGGTTTCGTCGATCTGGGCGCGGAGCTGCTTGATGCGGCCCTCGATCATCTTCTGGCTGCCGGCGCCGTCGATGATGGTGGTGTTGTCCTTATCCACCGTGACCCGCTTGGCGCGGCCCATATCCTTCAACTGGACGCCTTCCAGCTTGATGCCGGTCTCTTCCATGATGGCGTTGCCGCCGGTCAGGATGGCGATGTCCTCCAGCATCGCCTTGCGCCGGTCGCCGAAGCCGGGGGCCTTCACCGCGCAGGCGTTCAGCGTCCCGCGCAGCTTGTTGACCACGAGGGTGGCCAGCGCTTCGCCTTCCACTTCCTCGGCGACGATCAACAGCGGCTTGCCGCTGCGGGCGATCTGCTCCAGCACCGGCAGCAGGTCCTTCATGTTCGAGATCTTCTTCTCGTGGATCAGGATGTAGGGCTCTTCCAGAACCACTTCCATCCGGTCCGGATCGGTGATGAAGTACGGCGACAGGTAGCCGCGATCGAACTGCATGCCATCCACGGTCTGGAGTTCGGTGGCCATCGTCTTGGCCTCTTCCACCGTGATGACGCCGTCCTTGCCGACTTTCTTCATCGCATCGGCGATGGTGGTGCCGATGGTATCGTCGCCGTTGGCCGAAATCGTGCCGACCTGGGCGATCATCTCGCCGGAAACCGGCTTGCTGAAAGCGCGAACGCCTTCCACAACCGTCTCGACGGCCTTCTCGATGCCGCGCTTCAGGGCCATCGGGTTGGCGCCGGCGGCCACGCTCTTCACGCCTTCGCGATAGATCGACTGCGCCAGAATGGTGGCGGTGGTGGTGCCGTCGCCGGCGATGTCGGAGGTCTTTGAGGCGACCTCGCGCACCATCTGCGCGCCCATGTTCTCCAGCGGATCCTTCAGTTCGATCTCTTTGGCGACCGTGACCCCGTCCTTGGTGATCGTCGGACCGCCGAACTTCTTCTCCAGCACGACGTTGCGACCCTTGGGGCCGAGCGTCACCTTCACCGCGTCGGCGAGTTGGTTGACGCCGCGCAAAATCGCCTGCCGCGCGTTCTCGCTATAGATAATCTGTTTCGCTGCCATCTGTTTTCCTCCTCGCCTCGACTAGCCTTCCAGGATGCCGAGAACCTCGTCCTCGCGCATGATCAGATACTCTTCACCCAGTTTGGGCACTTCGCTGCCGGAGTACTTGCCGAACAGGATCTTGTCGCCCACCTTCACTTCGAGCGCCGCCACGGTGCCGTCGTCCAGGCGCTTGCCCTTGCCGACCGCAACCACTTCACCCTGCTGCGGTTTCTCCTTCGCGCTATCGGGGATGATGATCCCGCCGATCTTGGTCTCTTCCTCCGCGATCCGTTTCACTACGATCCGGTCGTACAGCGGACGAATGTTCATAGTTGCCATTACCTCCCTTGAGAAACGAATTCGGTCCCTAGGACTTGTATCGCGGGCCCCGCCGGGAAACTCCGGAGGCCCCAGCGATTATTATTAGCACACTAGACAGAGGAGTGACAAGAATGATCTGTAAAGAATTGAAAAATATAGCATTAATCTGATTGACACCGAACGCGGCAGGAAGAACTTGTGTCCGGCGGTGCCGGGGGGAGAAATGAAACAAACTATTGGGGCGGTTTCCTCGTCATGTATGGTGATGGCATCGTTGGAGGGGCCGTGAGTTGGACTACAGGCAACTGAGAGCCGAGTACGACGCAGCGTTTGAGCGGCTGCGCCGGGCGGATCGGGAACTGCGGTCGATCCGGCAGGAGACGCCCGAAGCGGACCAGGCCCGGCGACAATTCGAACAGGCCATGAACGACTACCGGGCGAGCCGGAGGCGTCTGGCGACGTTTCTCCTCTCGGGCCAGCCGGCCGGTTCGCGGACGGTAGGCGTGTGGACGATCGGAACGGCGCCGGCGGCCGGCGCGCGGCAGGATGAGGTCCAGGTCCTTGCCCATCGGCTGTGGGAAGAAGCCGGCCGCCCCGTGGGAAAAGCGCAAGAGCACTGGTACCAGGCGGAGAAGATGCTTCTCAACCCGTAGGGCCGGATCAGGGAATCCTTGTCTCCTACTCCCTTCGTTCCCAACCGAGGTGGCGCTTCAGAAACTCGAAGGCGCCCTGGCCGTTGATGGCGTGGCCGCCGTTGAAGTACTCGATGGCCGTCCGCCCGGGGATGCCGAACTGGGCGTAGAGCCACCGCACCTTGGCGTATTCGTAGGCCACCCAGCGGTCGCGGCCGACCAGGTCGTGATGGCCGCGCTCGACCATGAAGGGGCGGGGCACCATGAGGTAGGCCATCTCGGCGTAGTCGAACGTGCCGCCCATGTTGAAGTAGGGCATCTCCCACTCGATGGTGTACATGAAGCTGAAGCGCTCGCTGGTGGAGGCGACCTTGCGGGTCCAGTTGTTGAAATCGCCCGAGCAGATGGAGAGCGCGTAGCGTTCCAGGATGGTGGGCACGCGCACGGCGGTTTCGCCTCCGTAGCTGAGTCCGTAGAACGCCATGCGGCGGCCATCGACAAAGGGCAGCATCTCCAGCCAGCGCAGGATCTGGTCGTGCTGCCCGATGATGAAGGAGAACAGCGACCCCTTCACCGAATTGGCCTTGCGGCTGAGCCAGCGGTAGCGGTCCTCGCCGCGGTAGAGGTTGTGGGGCGAGAAGGTCACGAAGCCCAGGTCGGCCAGTTGCGCCGCGAATCCATTGTAGGCGTCCCCGCCTCGCGTGATTGTGCTGGCGGGCAGCCCGTTGCGGCCGTGCTGGCAGACGACGACGGGGCGGCGCTCGCCGGGCTTAAGGTCCTTCGGCACCAGCAGAATGCCCCAGGCGAAAACGTCCGGCCAGACGTCCAGCACCACGTCGTATCCGGTCCACTTCGGGGTGTCGTAGATCTTGCGGGTACGCGGGTTGAAGGGCAGCAGGGGATCGTTCCACCGGCCAAGAATCTCGCTCCAGAAGTAGTCGCGGTACCGGCGGGATGCGTCGATGAAGCCGTCGGGCGGGATAGTCGGGTGGCGGCGCTTGACGGACCAGGTCTCGTCGGCGAACCGGGGTTCCACCTTGTGGAGATAGAACTTCTCGCGCACGGCCTCGGATTTCTCGATCAGGCCCTGGACGTGGCCCTCCAGTTCCCGCAGTTGGCGCAGTTGGCGCGGAGCGGGATCGAAGCCGGGGCGGCGATCGGCGGCCGCAGCCCCGAGCGGCGCCGGCCGGCCGCCCGTCATGCGCAGGAAGGCGGCCAGAGCCTCGGGCGCGGAGCGGGCGAGTTGTTTGGGCTGAAAGCCGGGCCGGGTGAGCGTGTCGATGCGGCGGAACTCGGCCTCCACGGAGGCGAATTCCGGCGCGGCCAACTCGCCCTTCTGGTTCTTCACCTCGGGATAGCGGCCGTGCTCGATGACGAGGCCGCGGGGCGCCACCAGCGAGGCGATCTCGGCGTCGCCGAACTCTTCGAGCAGGCCCCAGACGTTGCGGTAGATGGGCTCGGCCGAGACACCCTGGCGGGAGTCGAAGTAGCCGGCGACCAGGGCCGCGTGGATGCGCGTGTCGGCCGCCGCGGCGTAGAACGCGACCAGGCCGCCTTCGCCCGTTCCGGCGACGCCGATCGGGGCGCTCGACTTGGCGATCGCGAACCGGTCCACCGCGGCCAGCACCTTCTGCACCTCGTAGCCGATCACGTGGCGGCCCATGTGAAACGCCTGCCGGTAGATCCACTCGCGGTGCGGATAGTCCATCAGGCGGATTTCGGGATGGCCGGACCAGCGGGCGGTGCGGTCGATGGTGGTTGGCACCACCACCTGGTGGCCGCTTTCGGCCAGGCGGCGGGCGAGTTGCGCCTCGGGGGCGAGACCGGGGGCGAGGCCGGCGACCTGTTCCGGCGTCTGGTCCGCGTCCGGGACAACGACCACACGCGCGGTGGCCGGACGGGTAGGTTCCAGCAGAAGACCTTCGCCATGGACGCCTTCGAGCACCGGCCAGCGGACCTGGTAGAGGCGATAGGCGGCGGTCTGCGCGACAAGGGCGGGATACCGGTCGTCGCCGAAGCGCTCCATGGCGGGTGGCAACCGCTGATCCACGACGCCGATCTTCTCCCGGAAGCGGCGGCGGTTGGGTTCGACGGATCTTTCGTAGGCTTCGCGCGAGGACAAATCACGCTGCCAGTGTCTTTGCCGGGCGGAGGGGGATTCGGCGATCTTGCGCTCGACGAAGCGGTGCGCGCCATCCATCATGCGGCCTGAGAGATCTTCTTCCCAGGTGAGAACGCCGGTGCCGGGAAGTGGGGGAGGAAGTTGCGCGCAGGCGCTGAGGGTCACAACGGCCGCGCACATCCACCTGGTGTGCATGAGGCCATGATAGCGGGGGCCGGAGTGCTACGCGCATTCCTTCAACGGGGATGTGCGGACCGGGGACGCCTCGAGCGGCGCGGGCTTCCTGCTCCTCTCAAGCTGCCAACACAGGCAGCAGACCCAACCTCCGAACAGCCAGTACCTGAGGCCGCCCACGGGTTTTCCGCAACTCCAACAGCAGACGTCTCTCACGGCTCGCCTCCATTGCCGCTCCGCTCGCCACCCAACCCAATGCACGTGGCGGGCCGAAGTGGGAAGGTCCAGCCCGGGACTGAAAACACGGGCGTTACGGGGGGCAGGCACGGAGTCGAGGCGCGGCGCGGCGCTGGAGCGCAGACAACGTGTCAGAAAACGGTGCCGATTCGGGACACGATGTCTTCACTTCCCGGCGAATTCCTCGGCCACCCGCACGGCGAGCGCGGCCCATTCCCATAGCCGCCGCGGATCGCGGCGGACGGTGGAGATGTCCTTCATGATCAACTCGACGTGGCATCCGCGGGCGCGCTCCAGGAAATCCGTCAGGTCGCGGCGCGCGTGTTCGGAATCCCAGGCGTCTCCGGCGAAGACGGCGGGATTCGGCTTCCGGCTCAGCACGAGATCCGCGCCCACCTTGTCCACCAGCCGCGGGACGCGGCACCAGGCGCTGGCGGAGATCTTGCGCAGGTTCGGAATCCGGCGCAGGATATCGATCTTGCCGTCCAGCGGCTCGCAGCAGCCGTAGTAGGTGAGCCCCCAGCGAGCCAGCCAGCGCAGGTCGTGCTCGACGGCGAACTCCCAGTGCATGGAGGGAGAGACGTCGGAGAAGATCTGCGCGTTCGAGCATCCCCACATGTTGGCGGGCGTCACGCGGCCGGGATCGAAGTCCGCGCCCGGCAGATCCCGAGTGTATCCGTAGCCGCCGGAACCGATGCGGGTGTTGTCGCAGTCCAGCGAGAGCAGGTTCTGTTCGACGAACTGGTCGAGCTCGGTCATCCAGGCGTCCACCATCCGGCCAACGGCGGCGTGCACCAGGTCCGGCCGTTGCACCATGTCGGTCATGGCTTCCTCGATGCCCCACCAGCGGATCAGGTAGTCCCAGGGGGTGAACCAGATGTGGGTTTGCCCCACCTTCTTCACCGGCAGGATGCCGCGATAGAGGTCGCACATGGCCTGGTAGCGGAACCCGGTGGCGCGCTCGTTGTGGGTCACCACCGGCATCCGGATCTTCTCCAGGTCGTCGAAATCCCGGATCTGGATGTGGAAGTGCCGCGAGTAGATGTCGCTGGCTTCGTCGGTCCTGACGATGTCGACGTCTTCGATGATGCCGAAGTCGGTGCTGTGGATCGCCAGCGGGCAGGCGAGGGAATCGCTGACGATCATGTCGGCGGGCAGATGGCGCCACTGGTAAAGCGTGCGGCGCAACTCCTGCTCCTGCTCACGCGCCCAGGCATGAACGGTGCGCAGGGTGAGCTCGTCATCGACGTTCATCTCGTGCCAGCAGATCTCGTTGATCCACACCATCGGGCGTTCGGAGGCGAGGTCATTCAGCTTCCGCCAGAGCCGCGCCTTCTCTTTGTGAATGGGAAGGGAGGCGACCTCGGCCACCTGGGCGGCCAGGGAGCGCAGAATCTCGCGGTCGCGCGGGTCGAGGCGGATCTCCTCGGCCGGCGGCATCGGCGTCGAGTGACTGGGATCGTGCAGCATGGGGGCGGTTGGCGCTAGCGGAACAGCTTCGGGAGCAGGTACAGGTTTGCGTTCCTGAACCCGACCAACTGGGCGTGCCGGCCTCCCATGGAGAGCCCGGCGGGAGCCCGTCCGCGACGGTCCGCGCGCACGCAGTAGGTCTTCGCCACCAGCGGCACGATGTGGCGCTTCAGCTCCGCTTCGAACAGGTCGAAGGTCTTCTCGATGTGCCGCGGGTCTCCGCGCACCTCCGGGGAGATCGGCGCCGCCCCGTAGGGTTTCAGGTTCTGCGTGTTCCGGTGCGGCGCCCAGTCCAGGTTGACGTGCGCCTGCTGCGCCAGCAGCGGAACCACCGCAGCGCCGATCCCTGCCAGCACTCGTATCAGAGGAGCCATGGGTCAAGATCCTTCCGTCTCATGATACGCGGCGGTGGAGGAGAAGAGGGAACCGGGATGAGGCGCCGCGGGAAGGTCCGGCCGCGCTATGCCGGACACTCTCAATGCCAGATCGCCGGATCGAATCCGCCCTGGTGGAGAGACCGTCGAAGCTGATCCTCTTCTTCCGTCGTCAGGCATCTGCGGGGCGCCAACGTCGTGCCGCAATCGATTCCAGACCAGGAGAGCATTCGCTTCACCGCCGCGAACACGGGAAAGCGCAGAGTGAGGCGAATCAGATCGTTGATGCGATCCTGTACCCTCCTGGCTTCGGCATGGCGGCCGGCCTCGCAGAGTTCGAAGACCTGGACAAACCATGCGGGAACCAGGTTGTAGAAGGTTCCGATACCGCCGCTGGCGCCCATGAACATGCCAGCCGCCAGCACTTCGTCGCGGCCGTTGAAGACGACGAGTCCGTCCCGGCGGAGAAGGTTCAGCAGATAGAGGTTGAAGTCGGTGAACTTCAGACCGGCGACGTTTGGAATCGACGCCAGATCCAGAATCTGTTCGGCGCTTGCCAGGCCGGGACAGATCTCCGGAAAGTAGTAGATCAGGACTGGCAACTCGGCAACCGCCGCCAGCGCTTCGTAGTAGGCCCGAATCTCGGCGAAGGAGTACGCGCCCAGCGGCGGGAGACTGCTCACCGCCGCGGCGCCGATTCGCCCCGCGTGTTTGGTGAGATCCAGCGCATCCGCGGTTCGATAGCAGCCGGTGTGGATGATGACCTGCTTGCCGGCAGGGGAGTTCCGCACGGCGATTTCGGCCACGCGCTTGCGCTGTTCCACCGGCTGCAACAGGCCCTCGCCGGTTTGTCCGCAAACATAGACGCCGTGGACCCCCGCGCCATAGACACGTTCGAGAAGCGCTTCGAGCGGCTTCGCGCAGAACTGTCCGCCGGCATCGAGAGGGGTCACCAGAGCAGGAAGGATTCCGTGTAGTTTCGACATAGATCTCTATTTCCCGTCAAGCCATTGCAGAGGGAGACGCGCGAAGCTGATGCGCTCGTAGGCGTTTGTGTCGCCCCGTTCGTAGAGCAGTCCGACCGAGCCATCGCCGAGGACGGCCAGCGAGGAGTAGGCCGCCGGCCCCGCATGGACGACCTTCGCCACGGGCCACGTCCTGCCTTGGTCGAAGCTGGCTCGTACGGTCATGACGGCTCGCTTCACGCTGGCCGGATTGGAGAACAGCAACCACTGTTTGCGGCGCCAGCCGGGCCGCGTGGCGCGGATCAGACTGGCTTGACAGACCGGTTCGACCAGGGCCGGGTCCAGATAGACGCTCGACCACGTCGCGCCGCGGTCGTCACTGCGCGCGATGGCGCGCCGGTTCTGGCCGTGGTAGCTGCGCATGTTCAACAGCAAGGACCCGTCGCGGAGTTCCACCACCGCCGACTCGTTGGTCTTCTCGCCGGCGACGCCGCCAATGTGCCAGGTCTTCCCCCGGTCGTCGCTGTAGATCACGTGGGAGTGCCGTGCGAGTGTACCTTTCACGGTATGGTCGCAAGGGATCACGAGCCGTCCGTCGCGAAGCTGGATTCCATTTCCAGGGCCGGTGGCGTACCAGGTCCAATCGCTGCGTTTCACCGTGGCGGTGATTTCCTCCAACGGACTCCACGTCCGGCCGTCATCGGTACTGCGCGTCAGCCAGACCGTGCGGGTTCCCTGGGCGCTGGAGTCGGCGATCTGGCCTTCGCGGATGTGGCCCGGATTGCGCGTGAGCAAAAGGAAGATGGTTCCGCTTTGCCGCTCAACCACGGGCGCCGGGTTGCCGATCGTATCCCCTCCGGCATCCGCCACAACCCCCATGTCCGTCCACGTCGCACCCTTGTCGTGGCTGCGTCTGAGCAGCACATCGATATCGCCGGAATCGCCACCGGAGGCTCGCCGGCCCTCACAAAAGGCCAGCAGAGTACCCTGTGCGGTCGTCAGCAAGACCGGTATGCGGTAGGTGTGATAGTGGCCGTCGCCGGAGCGGAAGATGTCGGTTTGCGGTGGGCGGCGCTGGTCCGCGGAACCCGCGGCCGGCAGAGAGAGGAGAAGCCAGAGTGCGGCAAGCCGCCAGGAGGCCGGGGAAGATCGCGTAGGTTTCACTGTTCCGATTCATTAACGATAATACAACGACAGTGGGTGGTCAACCGTCAAATTTCTGTTGACTCAAAGTACAAGATCGGCTTATTATCGATAGTCTACTGAGCGGAACCGATGACCCCGCGCAACCTCTCCGTGCAGGACCGGATCATCCACGCGGTCCGCAAGTCGATCTACTCGGGCGAACTGAAGCCCGGCGACTCGCTGCTGGAGATGCATCTGGCCCGGCACCACGGCGTCAGCCAGACCACCGTACGCGAAGCGCTGGCCAAGTTGGAGCACGCCGGGCTGGTCCGGCGGATCCGCAACCAGGGCACCTTCGTCACCGAGCTCTCCATCGAGGAACTGCGCGAACATCTGCGGTTGCGCGTGGTGTTGGAAGGCATGGCGGCGGTGGAAGCCGCCAGCCGCATGAACGGCGAGGATCTCAAGGAGCTGCGGGTGCGCCTCGATCGCATCTCAAAAGCGGTGGCGAAGAACACGTATTTTGACGCGGCGCAGGCCGACCTGGAGTTTCACCGTTACATCTGGGAGCGTTCCGGCGACAAGACGCTCTGCCGGATTCTCGAGCAACTGGCCGCGCCGCTGTTTGCCTATATCAGTATCCGGCGAAGCCGCGGCCGCGAAGACCTGAAGCGCGTGGTTCGTGAACACCAGCCCATCGTGGAAGCACTTGGAAGCGGTTCACCGGAGGCCATCCGTGGCGCGGTCCGGCTTCACATCGAGTCCTCCTACCGC
Organism: uncultured Solibacteraceae bacterium; assembly: GCA_964406685.1. GTDB lineage: Bacteria > Acidobacteriota > Terriglobia > Bryobacterales > Bryobacteraceae > JACQZT01. The sequence goes on from CAYOTD010000054.1 coordinate 9,247, forward strand.
CAGTTCCTCAGCGCTGGCGTGGAAGTGCTGCAGTTTGCGACCGGGCAAGGAAGACAACGGACTCAAGACTGGTTTGCTGAAACAACAGCGGCCAATGCCTCGCGCGGCAGAGCACGCGTCGAGCCGTTGGCGCGCAGGCTAAGGGCGGAGTAGTGTCAACACGCGGGCTTGGACAACCGGGCGAGAGAAGTGGAATGATGTTTGCCGGCCGCCCCCGGTTCTTGCCCGGTGAAAGAAAGAGACGAACAATGCAGGGGAAAGTCACATACACGGCTCTCATCGCTCTGCTAGTTACCGCGGTTCTCATGGCCCAAACGGGAACCGGAAATATCCAGGGAACGGTCCGGGACTCCTCAAGCGGGGTCGTACCTCAGGCGAGAGTGAGTATCGTTCACACGTCGACCCAGCGAGCCTACGCCACGGCGACGAATGAAGTGGGTTTCTTTGTGTTTCCCAGCATTCAAAGAGGCGTCTACCAGTTGCAGGTTGAAGCGCCGGGGATGGAAACCTGGAAGGGCGAACTGACGCTCATGGTTGGAGAGACGGCCGAAGTGAGCCCGGTGCTCAATGTCGGCGCAACAGCCACGGCCGTCACCGTCGCCGGCGACGTCACTCCATTGGTTACCACCACCAGCGGAACCTTGGGAAACGTGTTGGAGCGGGCTCGCCTGGACCAACTGCCCCTGGATGGACGGTTCCTCCAGACCCTGGTGTTGAGCACCACGCCGGGGTTGGACGGCGACGCAAACAGACCGCGCTTGTACGGTTTGCGATTCGGCGTCGAGTTTCTCCAGGACGGCGCCGTCATGGTGGACCGCTACACCGAGGGGATCTCACAACGGCCGCCCGGCATGGATACGGTCGAGGAATTCCGCACGGAAACCAACAACTCCTCGGCCAAGATGAATCGTCCGGGAGCGGTGATCGTCAATACGAAGGCGGGCACCAACCAGGTGCACGGTTCCGCGTTTGAGACCGCCCGCAACAGCGGCATTGGCGTCGCCCGCCGCCGCGAGGACTACTACACCAAGCCTCCGCATCTGGTGCGCAACGAATTCGGCGGCTCTCTCGGCGGGCCGGTCTTCCTCCCGAAGATCTACAACGGGAAGAACCGGACTTTCTTCTTCTTCGGCCACGAAGGATACCGGCAGATGACCGCCAGCACGTCTTCCGTGAGCATGCCGACGCTCGCCATGCGGCAGGGCGATTTCAGCGGCCTGGTGGACGGGGCCGGCCGAAAGTACACCATCTACAATCCCTGGACCACGGACTCGAAGACCTGGCAGCGCCAGCCTTTCCCGAACAATCAGATCCCCGCCAGCCTCCAGAGCCCGCTGTCCAAGTACTTGTACGGCGTAACGCCGGAACCGAATCTGGCCGGCGTCAATCCCCTGGTGGCGGCGAACTGGAGCGGTCTCAGCAGCACGCCCTCCCGTCAGTACACGCAGACGGCGCGGTTCGACCACCGCTTCACCGACCGGGATCAGTTCTTCCTCCGGCTCTCGCATGGCCGTCAAACGGCCATCAACAGATTCGGCCTTGGCAGCAGTGGGTCGCCGATCACGACCGACGGAAAAGCAAACCGCTACAACCTCGAGTCCGAGCCCTTCACGGCGGTGGCCTCCTACATGCACACTTTCTCCCCCACCTTCTTCAGTGAGACGATCGTGAGCACCACGCACGATGGCTACAAAGTAAACATCGCCGCGTGGGATGAGAACCTTGCCGGCGAGCTCGGCCTGCCCAATCCGTTCAACGCGAACGGCCTGCCGAACATCGACTCAACCGGCTTCGGCATGAATTACTGGAGCGGCGTCAACCGGCTGGTTACAAACACGCACCTGTACAACGTCGACCAGAACTTCACGAAGGTCAAAGGCCGGCATGAATTCCAGTTTGGCGGCCGTTTCCGTGCCGAGAAACTGAGGCTGCTTCCCGACCAGCAGCAACCCATGGGCGCTCTCGCGTTTGGCAGTCTGGCAACGGGGTTGTACGACCCCTCATCCGGGTCCAGCTACAGTGCCGTTCCCTACACCGGCCACAATGCCGCCAATCTGTACCTGGGCCTCACCGCGTCGTATTCGGTGCGCGCCAACAGGACCTGGTACCACATGTCCGGCGGCGAGAAGTCGGGCTACTTCCAGGACAACTTCAAGGTGAACTCCCGGCTTACGCTGAATCTGGGCGTGCGATACGAGTTCTTCGATCCGGCTCGAGAACGTGACAGTCTCATCTCCGGTTTCGACACCAAGACCAAGTCCGTGATTCTCGGCGTGCCGCTGGAGACCCTCTACAGCCGGAATGCGGTTCAGCCGGGATTGATTCGCGTCTATCAGGCGCTCGGCATGAAGTTCATCTCCCGCAGCGAAGCCGGCTTGCCCGAGAGTCTTGTCTACACCAACCCGTTGGATTTCAGCCCGCGGATGGGATTCGCCTATCGCCTGAGCGAAGGCCGCCGGCCAACGGTATTGCGCGGTGGCTACTCGATCTTCGGCTTTCCCGAGTCGCTGCGGTCGGCACTCGTAAACATGAGGGGAGGCGCACCGTTCTTCGCTACCTACACCATTTCGCCCAATTCCTCGAGCAACAGTCCGGACGGACTGCCCAACTACCTGCTCCGTTCCGTGCCTTATGCTCCGATGGTGGCCGGCGTGAACAGCAAGGATGCGTTTGACCTCAACAACCCGGTGGTGAGCCGCGGCACTCCCTCCGTCCGGTACTACAATCCGGATCAGCCGACCGCGCGGGCACACGAGTGGAATGTGACGGTGGAACGGGAGATTCGAGACAACACCAGCGTGAAACTCGGCTGGATCGGAACCCACGGCGCCAACCTGATGCAGTGGTACAGTTACAACGACGCGCCGAACAACTACATCTGGTATGCGACCAAGGGAGTGGCGCTACCCACCGGCGAGTACTCCAGTGTTGCCAGGCGCCCCTTCGACAATCAGGTCATCGGCTCCATTCAGGAATATCGCAAGAGCGGATGGTCCAACGCCAGCGCGTTTCAGATCGAGATCCAGCGCCGGTATTCAAGAGGTTATGGATTCCAGGCGTTCTACGTGATGACCAACGCACTCCGCGCCGGCGGCAACGCGAATGACGACGACCTTGTCTACAACACGGATGTCTACCTGCCCGGCGCGGTGCCCACCGACTACGATCAACGGAACCGGTTGCTCAACTATCACCGCGACGCCGAGATTCCCAAGCATCGCTTCAACTACAATTTCGTCGTCGACCTGCCTTTCGGCCGGGGAAAGCGGTTTGCCTCTCACTCGAACCGGTTCCTGGATCGCTTGATCGGCGGCTGGCAGATCGCCGGGAGCGGGAGCCTCTCCAGCCGTTGGTGGACACTGCCGACGAGCAACTACGGCTCGGCCGGCAAGGTGGAAGTCTATGGAACGAAATACCCCATTCAGGACTGTCGAAGCGGCGTCTGCTACTCGGGATACCTGTACTGGAACGGGTACATTCCGGCCAACAGGATCAACAGTTACACTTCGGACGGCAGGCCGAATGGCGTGATGGGAGTTCCGGCGGACTACAAGCCATCCAGCCAGCCGATCATCACGACGCCCGCCGACGGCGGCAGATCATCGGACCCCTTGTACGCCTACTACGACACCAACACCGTCTGGGTGACCATGAAGAATGGTTCCCTGCAACGCATCGCCTACGACCCAAACCTCCACCCCTGGCGAAACCAGTACATGCTTGGCCCCTTGGCCTGGTCTCTGAATGCCTCGGCGTTCAAGACGATTCGCATCGCGGAGCCGGTGGCGCTGCGTTTCAACGCCGACTGTTTCAATGTCCTGAACCGTCCAGGTTATGGGAATCCGGGCAGCGACGGCGTCATTTCGCTGCGCAACTCCGCCAACGATCCCCGGCTTCTTCAATTGACGCTGCGTCTGACCTGGTAGAGACTGGCTAGAGCATCTCGAGGGAGCAACGATGAACGGCCTCTTCCATCGCCGGCGATTCCTTCTGGCGGGTCTTCTGGCGCGCGCGGCCGGCGCACAACGGGCCGGGCCCGGCTTCGATGCGAATCCCATCGGAGGCTATGTCAAGACGCCGCCCAGGGCATATCTGTTCACCGACCATCGACTGATCCGGGTTGGCG
>CAYOTD010000055.1:0-12100 GCA_964406685.1 uncultured Solibacteraceae bacterium
CTCGGGGCTTTCCCCGTGCGAGACCATCTCGGGCAGCTCGTCGATATCGGCCGCGCTCATCCGTCCGTGCCGCCGCAGGAAATCGATAGCGGTGTTCGAGGCGATGCGGCTGAGCCAGTGGGCGGCCTTGTCCGGATCTTTCAACTGCTCTTCGCGTTGCAGCGCCTTGATGAACGTCTCCTGCGTGAGGTCCTGCGCATCCGCAGTGTTCCCGACGATCCGATAGATGAGCAAGAAGATACGGCGCAGGTGTTCGGCGACAAACTGGTCCCGCCGCGCCCGGACTTCGGCAGCCGCCGGCTCTAGCGCCTCGCCCATAAAGTACTCGGTCTTGGCCCACGCGGCCGGCATCTGTCCTCATACTGGATGACGCAGCCCCGCCGGCAAACGTGGAATAATACTCTCGACGCCACCTAATATCTTATGAGACCCGTGGCCGTTGTCGGAACCGGCAAGACCGCGTTCGGGGCGTTCGCCGATCGCGGCCTGTGCGACCTGGCCGCCGAGGCATGCCACAAGTGCCTGGAAAATGGGCACATCGACGCCAGGAACGTGGAGGCGTTCTACCTAGGGAACTTCGCCGGACCCTCCTTCGCCGGCCAGAATCACTTGGCGCCCTGGGTAGCCGCCGCCGTGGGGCTCGCCGGGATTCCCGCCACCCGGTTCGAGGACGCCTGCGCCTCGGGGGGAACGGCGTTCTTCCACGCCTGGATGGCAGTGGCCGCCGAGGTTTATGACCTGGTGCTGGTAGCCGGCGTCGAGAAGATGACCTGCCAGCCCACTCCGCGCGTGGCCGAGATCCTGGCCTCGGCGGGCGATCTGGCGGGAGAAATGAAGGCGGGCGGGACCTTCCCGGCGCTGTTCGCCATGATCGCCCGCCGCCACATGCACGACTACGGCACCACGCGCGAACAGCTTGCCGCGGTGGCTGTTAAGAACCACGCCAACGGCGTCCTGAACCCCGACGCCCACATGCGCAAACCGATCACGCTCGAACAGGCGCTGGCCGGCAAGCCGGTGTGCGATCCGCTGACCCTGTACGACTGCTCCCTGGTGAGCGACGGCGCGGCGGCCGTGCTGCTGGCTCCGCTGGATAGGGCGCGCGAGTTCACCGGTAAACCGGTGCGCGTGCTGGGCATCGCCCAGACCTCCGACCGCCTCGCGCTGGATGAGAAGGAGGACATTACCACCTTCGACTCCCTCAAACGGGCGGCCGAGATGGCCTACCGCATGGCGAGCCTGGGACCGCGCGCGATCGAGTTCGCCGAAGTGCACGACTGCTTCACCATCGCCGAGATCCTGGCGATCGAAGATCTGGGGTTTGTCCCGAAGGGGGAAGGCGGCCCGTACGCAGCCTCCGGCGCCACCGCGCGCGAGGGCGAGCGACCGGTGAACGTCTCCGGCGGCCTGAAGTCCAAGGGCCATCCGGTGGGCGCCACCGGCGTGGCGCAGATCTGCGACGTCGCCCGGCAGATCCGCGGAGAAGCGGGCCCGATGCAGTTGCGCCGCTGCTCCATCGGCCTGGCGCAGAACCTGGGCGGGTCGGGCGCCACCAGCGTCGTCTCTATTCTGGGGGCCGCATGAAACGGGGAACGGTCTACAGCGAGACGGTTGTCCATTCCCCGCCCGAGGCGTTTCGGAGCGAAGCCCCCTACCAGTTGGCCATCGTCTCACTCGACGGCGGCGGCCGGGTGACGGCGCGCATCGTGGGCGAGCGTGTCGTCATCGGCGACCGCGTCGAACTGGCGGAGGAGCGTGACGGCGTGCCGCGCTTCCGGAAGGTCCCATGAGACTGGCAGAGCGAATGTCCCGCATCGGGACGGAGTCGGCCTTCGAGGTGCTCGCCAAGGCGCGCGCGCTGGAGGCGCAAGGCCGCTCCGTCATCCACCTGGAAATCGGCGAGCCCGATTTCGCCACCCCGCGCCACATCGTGGAAGCGGCCAAGCAGGCGCTCGACGAGGGCTGGACCCATTATGGCCCGACGCAGGGATTTCCGGAACTGCGCGAAGCCATTGCGGCGTATGTCTCCCGCACGCGCGGCATCCAGGCCGGGCCGGAACGGGTGTGCGTGGTGCCGGGCGGAAAGCCGATCCTGTTCTTCCCCATGTTGGCGCTCATCGAACCGGGCGACGAGGTGATCTACCCCAACCCGGGATTCCCCATCTACGAATCGATGATCCGCTTCCTGGGCGGCGTGCCGGTGGCCATGCCGCTGGAAGAGAAGCGCGGCTTCTCGTTCGACCTCGACCTGTTCCGCTCGGAGCTTTCGGACAAGACGAAGCTAATCATCCTGAACTCGCCGCAGAACCCGACCGGGGGCGTCATTCCGGCCTGGGAGATCGCCGCCATCGCCGATCTGCTGCGCGACCGCGACGTGATGGTGCTGACCGACGAGATCTACTCCCGCATCTGCTACGGCGCCCCGCCCGCCTCGATCGCCGCCTGCCCGGGAATGATGGAGAAGACCATTCTGCTGGATGGTTTCTCGAAGACCTATGCCATGACGGGCTGGCGGATGGGCTACGGCGTGATGCCCGAGTGGCTGGTGCAGGCCGTCAACCGGTTGATGGTCAATTCCAACTCGTGCACGGCCAGCTTCACGCAGCGGGCCGGCATCGCCGCGCTGACTGGGCCGCAGACGGAAGTGGACGCCATGGTGGCCGAGTTCCGCCGCCGCCGCGACGCGCTCTGCGCCGGCTTGAACACGCTTCCCGGTTTCCGCTGCCCCGTGCCCGAGGGCGCCTTCTACGCCTTCCCGAACATCGAGGGAACCGGCCTCGATTCCCGGACGCTCGCCAATCGGCTGCTGGAAGAGGCGGGCGTGGCCGTCCTGTCGGGCACTGCCTTCGGCCAACACGGAGAAGGCTACCTTCGTCTCAGCTACGCCAATTCCCTCGAGAACCTGATGGAGGCGGTGGAACGCATTCGCCAATTCCTCAAAAGGACCCCCTGAACCAATGCCATCCTCCGAAAGCCCGGCGCAGGCCGGCTGGTACCCCTACCTTGTCTCGATCGTCGCCGCCATTTCCGGCCTGCTGTTCGGCTTCGACATCGCCGTCATCAACGGCGCCATCATTTTCCTGCGGCAGCAGTTCGGCTTGAGCGAGGTCCAGACCGAGGTGGCCGCCAGCAGCCTGCTGGTGGGCTGCGTGTTCGGGGCCTCGGTGGCCGGCTGGTTGAGCGATCGCTTCGGCCGCCGCCGCATTCTGATCGCCTGTGCCCTGCTGTTCGCCGCCTCGGCCTTCGGCGCGGCGCTGCCGCGCGATCTGAACGAGTTCCTTGTGGCACGCTTCCTCGGCGGAGTGGCGGTTGGAGCGGCCAGCCTGCTGGCGCCGCTCTACATCGCGGAAGTCTCGCCGGCCCGCATTCGCGGCCGCCTGGTGGCTCTCAACCAAATGACCATCGTCACCGGGATTCTGCTGGCCTACACGGTGAACTGGGGCCTGTCCTTCCTGGGACCGTCGAGCTGGCGCTGGATGTTCGCCGCCGCCGCCGTGCCGGCCATCGCTTTCTTCATCGCGCTGTTCTTCGTTCCCGAGAGCCCACGCTGGCTGGTGGAGAGAAACCAGGAGACCGCCGCGCTCGGGATTCTGAGCCGCGTTTCAGGTCCGGCGCGCGCCCGCGAGGAGTTGACGGAGATCCGGGAAGCCATAGCGGCGGAGAGCGGCACTCTGGCCGAGCTGTTCCATCCTGGCATGCGCCGCGCCCTGTTCATCGGCGTGGCGCTGGCGATTTTGCAGCAGATCACCGGCATCAACACGGTGCTGTTCTACGGCTCCATCATCTTCAAGGAGCATGTGGGCGGGCAGACCGAGTCGGCGGCCATCGGCGCCAACGTGGTCATCGGGGTGATCAACTTCCTGGCCACCATTGTCGCGCTGTGGATCATCGACCGGACCGGACGCCGGCCGCTGCTGATGCTCTCCTCGGGGATGATGGCGCTGTGCCAGATCGCCCTGGGGGCGGCGTTTCTCATCCAGCCGCCGCCGGCGATGCTGGTGCTGGCGATCATGGTGGTGTGCGCGGCGTCGTTCGCCGTGGGCCTGGGGCCGGGGGTGTGGGTGGTGATGGCCGAGATCTTCCCCACCCGCGTGCGCGGCCGCGCCATGTCGGTGGCGACCGTAAGCCTGTGGGTGGCCTGCGTCGCCCTGACGATGACCTTCCTGTCCCTCGCCAAAGCCATCACGATCTCCGGCGCCTTCTGGCTCTACGCCTTCTGGTGCGTGGTGATGTACGCCATTGTTTGGCGCCTGACGCCCGAGACCAAGGGCCGCACGCTGGAAGAGATCGAGAAGCTGTGGCGAAAGTAAGGGCAGCGCCGCGAACTGTGTGATATCGTGTTCGTCGATGAGGAATCCAATGGTGTGGAAAGCTGCTCTTGTGACCGCCCTCGCCGCGGGCGCGCTGGCCGCCGCGGAGTTCCCCCAGGCGGAGATCTCCAACGGGCAGATTCAGGCTAAGCTCTACCTGCCCGATCCCGAACGCGGCTACTACCGCGGCACGCGCTTTGAATGGTCGGGCATGATCCACAGCCTCCAGTACAAAGGCCACGAGTACTTCGGCGTGTGGTTCGAGAAATACGATCCCAAGCTACACGACGCGATTACCGGCCCGGTGGAGGAGTTCCGCACCAACAACGCCGGGCTGGGCTACGACGAAGCCAAACCGGGCGGCACCTTCATCCGCATCGGCGTCGGCGTCGTCCGCAAGCCCGAGGAGCCGCAGTACCGCACCTTCCACACCTACGACATCGTGGACCCCGGCCGCTGGCGCGTCCGTCCCGGCAAGGACCGGGTGGAATTCACGCACGAGCTGAGCGACGCGAGCGGCTACGCCTACCTGTACAAGAAAGTCGTCCGGCTGGTGAAGGGCAAGCCCGAAATGGTGATCGACCACACGCTCAAAAACACCGGCCGCCGGCCCATCGAGACGGCGCAGTACAACCACAACTTCTTCGTCATGGACGGCCAGCCCACCGGGCCCGATTTCTCGGTGAAGTTCCCGTTCGCGCCCCAAGCCGTGGCCGGTTTCCGGGGCCCGGCGGAGACGCGCGGAAACGAGCTGGTCTTCCCCACGACGCTCGAAAAGGGCCAAAGCGTGTTCTCGGAGTTGAAGGGCTACGGCCCCGGCGCGAGCGACTACGACATCCGGATCGAGAACCGGAAGACCGGCGCGGGCGTGCGCATCGCCGGCGACCGGCCGCTGGTGAAACTGGTGTTCTGGTCGATCCGCACGACGCTGTGCCCGGAGCCTTATATCGACATGCGCGTTGAACCGGGCCGCGAGTCAAAGTGGCGGATCCGGTACGAGTTCTACACCCTCACTCCGCAATGAGGCGGATGGCGCCGATGCCGCCGTGCACGCTGACGCGCATGCCGACGTTGCCGCGCTCGGCCGCTTCGGTGCGGTAGAGGCTGCCGGACTTGCGCAGGCCGCTGGCGGTGATCTCGCCGATGCCGCCGTGCGTCTCCACTTCCACGCCGATCTCGCGCGGCAGGCGGATGACGGCCTCGCCCACCCCCCCGCGCACCTTCACCGTCATGGTCTTCTTGGGTGTCCCGGTCAGGTCGAGCTTCAAGGCACCGGCGCCCAGCTCGACGTCGAGGTTGCGTAGCATCAGCCGGCCCAGGTCCAGCCGGGATTCACCCGCGCCCAGCTTGACGTGGAGGTCGAGCGGCGTGTCTTCGTTCAGGCGCAGGTTCCACTTGGCTTCCGACGTGCTAGCCAGTCCCGAACTCCGCGGATGGTTCACCGTGAGGCGGCCGCGGAAACCGGTGACTTCGTACTTCACCTCCGGCCGCCAGGACTCCGGCGCGTAGCGGAAGTCGGCCTCCATCAGCGCCTTCGCGCCGCCCTGAACCTCCAGTTCGCCGGCCGCCATGATGATCTCGGCCTGCACGGTCTCGGCGCCGTGCCGGTCGACGGTACGCGTCTCCGTGCGAGGCTCCACACGCTCGGTGTTGATCTCGACGCAACCGGTGGAAAGGAGAAGCGCCGCCCCGAGGGCGGCCGCCAGGAGTTTCATCGACGTGTCCGTTCTCTCCCGGTAATACGAATCGGACTTGAAAAGGTTCCCGGAACCGGCGGCGGCCGGCGTGGGATACACTGCTTCCAATGGGCCGGGGCGCCGTTCACATCCTTCTCAGCGTTCTGGTGGGCGTACTGCCGGGCATCGGAATCTTCACTGTTGAATTCGCGCAGGGGTTCTCCTATTTCAGCAACGACCCGGACGCCTGCACCAACTGCCACATCATGCGAGAGCACCTGGAATCGTGGCAGAAGTCCAGCCACCATGCCCGCGCGGTCTGCAACGACTGTCACTCCAGGAAGACTGCCTGCGCTGCCACTAGGAAGTCGTCAGCGAGAGTCTCAGCCTGGCGGCGCACGCCAACCTTCGCGAGGTTTGCTGCATCCGCTGCCACGCGGGCGTCGGGCACGGACCGAGGAGATAGCTTCCGATGAAATTCTCCACCACGGCCCCAGGGCAGGAGGGGCGCCAGATGTACCTCGAGCTGGTCAAGCTGAACGAAGACGTCATCGAACCGTCGGAGTGGGGTGAGCATTTCCCCCGCCAGTTCGACGGCTACAAGCGCACCGTCGACACCGAGCGCACCCGCTTCGGCGGCAGCGAAGCCTTCCAGCGGCTGGACGCCGACCCGCGACCGCAGCGCATCTTCGCCGGCTACGCCTTCGGGATCGACTATCGCGAGGAACGCGGGCATGCCTATTCGCTCGAGGCGCGCAAGCTGGTTACTCATCCGGTTGTCTGCCTGGATTGCCACGGTCCGAAGAGCATGGCTCTGCGCGTCACCCACCCCGGATTCCTGGCCGGAATCAGAGCGTTCAAGAAGACGCAGGGAGTGGAGAACTACGACCCCAACGCAATGGCCACCCGCCAGGAGATGCACAGCTTCGTTTGCGGCCAGTGCCACGTCGAGTATTACTTCGCCGGGCCGGGCGAGTTCCTGACCTATCCCTGGTCCAAGGGCCTGAAGGTCGAGGAGATCGAAGCCCACTACGACGAAGCACGGTTCAGCGACTGGACACACGCCGGGACGGGCGCCGGAGTGCTGAAAGCGCAGCATCCCGAGTTCGAGATGTGGAACCAGGGCATCCACGCCCGGTCGGGAGTGGCCTGTGCCGGCTGCCATATGCCGTGCACGCGCCAGGGCGCCATCAAGATCAGCGACCACCACGTGCGCAGCCCGCTGCTGAACACCGAAGGGGCCTGCCTGGTCTGCCATCCGTTTTCCACCGCCGAGATGAAGGCGTGCGCCGAGACCATTCAAGACCGCAACGTCAAGCTGCTGGCCCGCGCCGAGGATGCCCTGGTCGCCCTGATCAACGACATCAGGCGGGTGCGCGGGAACGGCGCCGGCGACGCGCAACCGGCCGAAGCGTTGAAGCTCCAGCGGCGGGCTCAGTTCCGCTCCGATTTCATCAACGCCGAGAACTCGAACGGCTTTCACACCCCGCAGGAGGCCGCGCGCATCCTGGGCGAGGCCATCGACTACGCCCGCCAGGGCCAGTTGGCGCTGCGGAAATAGCCGCTACCCTTCCCGAATCGCGCGGCGGGAGGCGTCGTACACCATCCGCTTGCCGCGCACCAGCGCCTCGTCGGACAGGATGACGGCCACCGAGTGCGCCAGGCCGGCCTCAATCGGCGCCAGCGGCTGCTTGCGCGAGCGCAGGCATTCGAGGAAGTTCTTCATGTGGGGCGTGCTTTCCAGCATCGGAATCCCGGCGCCGGGCTGGATCTTGTCCTCCTCGCCCGATCCCTCGCCCGACAGGCCGAAGGGAGTCTCCCACCGCCAGCGCGAGGCGTCGATCACTCCCCGCGTGCCGATGATCTTGAAGGAGTTGTTGGCGGAGTTGCCGAAGGTGGTGTTGTAGCGCACCAGGAATCCCTCGGGGTACTCCAGGATGGTCTCCACCGAATCCGGAGCCGTGTAGGCGCCCTTCCACCGGTAGGTGCCGCCCAGGGTCACGACCCGCGAAGGGAATTGCACGCCGGTGATGAAGTGCATCAGGTCGATGAAATGCACCATCAGATTGGAGTGCGGACCGCGCGAGAACTCGCGGTAGCCGTACCAGCCGGCGTACTGCTGAGAATCGAACGGCCGGAACTTGCGGTGCATCAGGAAGGCCTTCCAGTCGACGTCGGCGGGAGCCACCTTGCGCTCCCCGTAGGAGGACCAGTAGGGCTTGTAGCCGTTGCGCGACTGCTCGACCTTGAGGATCTTCCCCAGCCCGCCCGCGGTCACGAAGGCGCGCGCCGAGACCGCGGCCGGGTAGCTGCGGATCTGCGTGCCGCACTGCACCAGGCGGTTGGCCTTCTTCACCGTATCGACGGCCAGCAGCAGCTCCTTCATGTCCATGGCCAGCGGCTTTTCGACGTAGGCGTCCTTGCCGGCGCGCGCGGCGGCGGTCAACTGCGTGCAGTGCTGATGGTCGGGGGTGCCGATGACCACGGCGTCGACGTCCTTGCGCGCCAGCAGATCCTGATACTGCACCAGCGCTTCGGGGGCCCGGCCCTGCGCGGCGCGGACCTGCTCCACCGCCGCCTCGCGCGGTTCCCGCCAGGTGTCGCACACCGCGGTCACCTCGACGTTGGTTTCGCGGGCGAACTGAAGCACCTCCTTCAGCAGGCCGCGGCGTCCACAGCCGATCATTCCGATTCCGATGCGGTCATTGGCGCCCATCACCCGCCCCGGCGTGGCGGCAGCCGCGACCGCGGCGAACTCCCGGCGCGTCAGAAACTCAGACACGTTCGACTCCTTTCCACAGACTAGGATACCCGTGCCAGCACGTAATCGGCGGCCTTCACGCCCCGGTATTGCGCTTCCTCAAACAGCGACAGGCCGCTCAGGTCGGAATTGGCATAGACCAGCCGGCCGGAGAGCGTAGCCATCCGGCGGCGCTCTTCGCTCGACAGGAACCCTACCGCCGGGCGGATCATGGCGTGCCCCAGCCTCAGAATGTCGATCCGCGAGACCAGCGAGCGGATGTCGGGGTGGGCGCGAGACAGATCGTTGAGGATCGCATCTTTCCAGTAGGCCCAGTCGGTGCCCAGCAGGAAGCGCCGCCGGTCGAGCGCGGCTCCATCGGCCAGCGCCCAGTAGTACGTCCAGACCGTACGATCTACCCGGGTGCGCAGGCTCTGGTGCGTGGCCACCACGTAACCGAGCGAGGGCGAGTTGTAGATCACGTTGTCCCAGGCCGGCTCGGAGGCACGTTCCCCCGGCCAGCCGTCCAAGGTCAGGTTGGCGGTGATCCAGGGCGAGTATTCGAAACTCTTCAACTCGGGGGCGCCCTCGACGATGTAAGGCGCCAGAAAGGTCGGAGCGGCAAAGACGACGAAGTCGGCGGTGTATTCCACCGCCTCGGTTACCACGCGAAAACGGGTCCCGTCGCGGCGGATGCAGTAGACCATCGCGCCGGTGCGCACATGCTTGCCCACGCACTCCAGCAGGCGCCGCACGATCCAGCCGTTGCCTTCCGGCCAGGTGAGCGGACCCTTTTCGTCCGGGTGCCGCGAGGCGAAGTAGTGGATGCCGGCCCAGGCGGAGGTGGCGGAGGCGGAGGCGCCGTAGTCGTCGCGGCAGCAGTAGTCGGCGTACCAGTTCAGATAGGGGGAATCGAACCCTTGCCCGCGCATCCACTCCCGCATCGAGAGCCGGTCCAGCGGCGAGGGCCGCGCGCCGCGCTCCATGGGGATGGTGAACTCGCCCGAGGCACGGAACTGCGCCATCCGGTCTTCGAAACGGCGGTACTGCTCGTGGTCCCTGGCCGAAGCCCCGATCTCGGGCAGAAGACCTTCCTGCCAGCGGCCGTGCAGGTGGAGGCGCTCCTGCGGCGAGTGGCACAGATGGCGCTCGTCCCAGCGGCCCCCGGCCAGCAGACCCAGGTCTTCGCACAACTCGCGAACCAGGACGGCCTTGGCATCCGGCAGTGGCAGATAGTGGGCCGCCCAGGGGTAGGCGCTGACTTCGCCTTCCCCCCAGCGAGAGTTCCCGCCCGGCTGGCGCTCCAGTTCGAGCACCACGAAGTCCGTGAGTCCGCGCCTGGCCAGGCGCCAGGCGGCGCTCAGACCGGCGGCGCCGCCGCCGACAATGGCAACACCGGTTTTCTGTCTCTGCAACGGCGTTCTCAGGCAGGCCCGATGGCGCAACTCATGCCCTGTGTTGTGCGACTCGTAGACAAACGAGCCGGCCACAGCACGATCCGTCTTCGACGCTAGGCCGGCAATCGCCGCCCCCACAAAGCGCCTGCGCGAGGCCACTCAACCAGCATAGCGTCTCTTAGGCTCCACGCTTGTCCCGGCATAGATGGAGTGAAACATCGCCTCGCCCCTACCGATAAGGTACATAGAGCGGCAAGGACCTATCGAAGGTAACCGGCGGGGATGCCGGCATGTGCCGCGCTGGGCGACCGATGTGTCCGCCTGTTCCTAACGGAAAAGGAGTAGTGCAACGATGACGATCGGTAGAAGACTCTTCCTCTCGGCCTTCGGGATGTTGGCCGCGGCGATTCTATTGGCGGCGAGTTCGCTGTACGGAATCCGGAGTCTGTCGGCGTTGCTGAAGGATTCGGCGGACCGGCAGGCGAAGAAGACGGAGCTGGTCCAGGCTATCCGGCAGAATGGTATCAACCTGCGCAACGCCCAGCGGGGCGTGATCGCGTTTTCCGCCATCAAGGCCAACGACCGGGTCGAGACCGCCCACCGGCAATGGTTGGAAGCGGCCGACAAGACGGAACAACTCATTGCGGAGCTGACGCCCCTGGTTCAGGCCGAGGCCTCGCGCCGGGCGCTGGAGTCCATCCGCTCCGGCCTCGCTTCCTGGCGACCGCTGTTTGGCACCGTCACCCAGATGTGCAAAGAAGGCCGCTTCGACCAGCAGTTGATTCAGGTCGTCGACCAGACCTTCGTTCAGGCGGACGCGATCGACAAGGGCGCCGAGGCGGTGGTTCAGGCGCAGCAGAAGATCCTGGCCGATAACCTGGCCGAGGCGCAGCGGACGCAATCGCTGTCGCTGGGGCTGGCAATCACCCTGGCGTTGGCTTGCTTGGGAGCAGGCGTGGTGGTGGTGGTGGTGATCCGCTGGGTTAACAACAACCTGCGCGACATGGCCAGCCAGATGGCCCAGGGCGCCCAGCAGACCGCGGCCGCCTCTTCGCAACTGTCCTCCTCCAGCCAGGCCCTCGCCAAAGGCTCCTCCGACCAGGCGGCCTCCCTGGAAGAGACCTCCGCCTCCACCGAGGAGATCAACTCGGTGGCGCGCAAGAACTCGGACAACGCCCAGTCGGCGGCCGGCCTGCTGGAAGAGTGCGTCCGCCGGTTCGACCACTCCAACCAGTCCCTCGGCGAAATGCTGGACGCCATGCGCCGCATCAGCGAGTCCAGCGAAAAGGTCGCCAAGGTCATCAAGGTGATCGACGAGATCGCCTTCCAGACCAATATCCTGGCCCTGAACGCCGCGGTGGAAGCGGCGCGGGCGGGCGAGGCGGGTGCGGGATTCGCGGTGGTGGCCGACGAGGTCCGCAACCTGGCGCAGCGCTCCGCCCAGGCGGCCAAGGAGACCGCCGGGCTGATCGAGGAGTCCACGGTCAACGCCAAGGAAGGCCGCGAGAAGCTGGATCATGTGGCCGAGCAGATCCGCGCGCTGTCCGCCGAAACGACCAAGGCCAGGGAGTTGGTCGAGGAGGTGCGTTGCGCCGGCGCCGAGCAGTCCACCGGGCTGGGCCAGATCGCCCAGGCCATCGCGCGCATGGAGCAGGTGACTCAGACCACCGCGGCCAACGCTGAAGAGTCCGCCTCGGCCAGCGAGGAGTTGAGCGCCCAGGCCGAGACCCTCAGCGCCCTGGTCACGCGCATGAAGGTTATGGTCGACGGCGAAGACTCGGCGGGGTTGGTGGGAAGCGTCCGGGCGCGCAGGCTGTGAGAGGCGCGCCCCGGCGCGAATCATATCGAAGGGGAATGGAGTGATAGAAAAATGACAATCGGAAAGAGGTTGTACCTGTCGGCGTTCGGCATGTTGGCGGCGACGATTCTATTGGCGGCGAGTTCGCTGTACGGAATCCGGAGTCTGTCGGCGTTGCT
>CAYOTD010000055.1:12200-13287 GCA_964406685.1 uncultured Solibacteraceae bacterium
AGGAGTTGAGCGCCCAGGCCGAGACCCTCAGCGCCCTGGTCACGCGCATGAAGGTCATGGTCGACGGTCAGTAGAGACAACCAGGAAGTCCTCCGCCGCCGGACACGGGTTCGCGCCCGGAACGAAGGCGGCGGGGGACCGAACCCCGTAATCCCAGCGCCGGGCACCTGGCGGAACACGGTTTCCGCCAGGCTGCCCGCGGTGCCCATCATGCCCGCCACGCTGGCCGCCGGCCGCGAACGAAAATCCGCCCGGATTCCCGCGAAAAGCTGCACCTCGATTTCCGGTCACTGTCTTTGACCTCAGGTCCGGATGGAAGCCCGTCACTCGGATTCCAGCAGCTGCAAGTACTCGCCGCGAGTGAGACCGGCTACCTTGAGGTTGTTCCTGATGATGAATACCGGCACCTCGTCATAGGTGGGAATAACAACGGGCCGAAGCGCTCCCGCACGAGGGTAGGCCCGATGGTTTCCCTCCTGCCGCACGAAAGAGAACCCGGCTTGAAGAAAGAGTGTTCCAGTCTCCGCCAGTGAACCGGCATTAGCCTGGGCATGCTCAGGCAACCAATTGGGCGAACCGCTGCTCAACCACGACACACTTCGGAGAACACCAGGTGGCATCGTGATACTCTTAGGAGCACTCTTCCAGGATGTCGCGAAGCGTTCCATGCTCGCGCGCGACGTTTAGGAATAGGCCCGCCGCCTCGTCGAGCGCTCGGCGCGCCTCTTCGGAGGTCGCCCCGGAACTGGCGACATCGAGCGGCATTGCGTGCGCGATGTATTGCTCTCCCTCGCGCCAGATCTGGACGGTGTATTCGATACGCATCTCGTTCGGCTCCGCAAGTCCATCATATCTGTTGGAGGCGGTCGCGAGTCGGCAGTCTCGGTTCGGCCGTCCGTTCAAGTCCAGAGGTCCTGTTACTCGCGAGGTGCGAGCAAAGATAGAATCGGTTGCCCCAGGGAAATGGTGAGAGGAGAGTCCTGTTTGCGGTTGTTGCGGTTCTGATGCGGGAAGGTGGGCCGGGGGCTCGATAGTGTCAAGGCCGGTTGAAAATTCCCCATTTCGCCGGTCGAAAATTCCCCACCCC
>CAYOTD010000056.1:0-13275 GCA_964406685.1 uncultured Solibacteraceae bacterium
GGGCGGGCGGAGGCCAGGGTGGTAATGCAGGAAAGCTGCCAGCCGTTCACCAGGAAACGCGAGGCGGTTGAGGTGCTGGTGGTGAACCTGGGCTCCCAGAGGAAGTTGATGACGGCGCGGTGACGCTGGTCGAGCGACGAGCTACCCTTGTCGGCGGTGTAGTCGCCCGGTGTGGTGACGTTGTTGTAGTTCCAGCCGATGTTCCAGCTCGCGCCCTGCTGGTTGGCAGTGTCGATGGCGTGCGACCAGGTGTAGGAGATGCTGCCGCTCAGGCCGCGGGACATGCGCTTGCGTAACTGGATGGCGAGGCCGTTATACCAGGACTGGCCGCCGTTTTCGACCTGGAGGATCTTGCCGTACCGCGTGTCGAGCTTGGTGGTGTAGACCGGCGTGGTATAGGTGGCGACGTTCTGGCCGCTCTCGTTCTGGATGGTGTAGGTGATGCTCCGGGTCGGGGGGGCGAGGTTGACATCGCGCTGGGTCCAAATGGCGATGCCGCGGCTCCAGATGTAGCTGGCGCTGAAGGCCATGTCGCGGGCGATCTGACGCTCGAAGGTGACGTTGCCTTGTTGCGTATACGGGTTGCGGAAGTCCGGCCCCGCGAACTGGAGGTTCACCGTGCCGGAGGGCAGGCCGGCGGCGCTGGAGAAGATCTGCGGGAAGACCGGCGAGCCGGGGACTGACGCCTGAACATAGATGGCCGGCTGGAACTTGCCATTGCCGAGCAGCAGTGTGTCCAGTCCGTTGCCGTGGAACCGGGCCCAGAAGACGCCATAGCCGGCGCGCAGCACCGCCTTGTCGCTGATCGCGAAAGCGATGCTGAAGCGCGGCGCGAAGTTCTTCGTGGGCGAAGAGATTACACCTGTCTGGGGGTAATCCGGGTTACTGATCCAGGGCTGCGGGAGGTAGGCATGCTCGTAGCGGATGCCGTAGTTGAGGGTGAGCTTCCGCGTCACCTTCCAGACGTCCTGGGCGTAGAAGGCGATGTCGGTGGTGCGGAAATTCTGGATCGCCTCGCCGAAGGCCTGCTGGAAGTTGGAGTAGCTCTTGGCGCCGGTGGTGTTGCCCGAGAAGTCCTTGGCGAAGTTGGTCAGCGAGGAGTAGCTGTAGCTGCCATAACGGTTGTAGATCTGGTTGATGAAGTCGTGCGTGGTGGCCAGATCCACCCCGAACTTGGTCGAGTGGGCGCCGTGGGTCCAGCTAAAGTTGTCGACGAACTGAAAGCGCTGCTCGCTGGGCAGGACGCGGGGGTAGGCCTGGGCCGCGCCGATGGCGCTGCTGGCCGGGCTGCCGCTGATGGAGATGGCCAGCGGGCCGGTCTCGGCCGGGAACAGGTCGCTGGCATCCGGGTCGGCCAGGCGATCCTTGAACCAGCCGAAGCGGAACTCGTTCACGCTCGAGTTGGTCGGGATGCTGGTCCAGGAAGCCTTGCCGTAGCGCGTTTCCACGGTGGAGTGGCCGTTGCCGCCCAGAGCATTGCCGCTGGTGAGGACGGCCTGGGTTTGGATGCCGTGGGGCGAGCGCCAGTGCATCACGTTGGAGCTGAAGCTGAACGAATTGCGCTCAGTGGGCCGCCAGTCGATCTTGGCGAAACCCATGGCGGATTCCACCGTGCGCGGAACCAGCACGTTCATCTGCTTCTGGATGAAGGCGATGGCGGCGGCGCACTGGGCCGGGGTGGCGGCGCAGGCCGCCGTGATCGTGTTGCCGTCGCTCAGGTTGTTGTTGATGATCCGGTTCAGAGCGGGGAAATTGCGCCGGACCATCTCGAAATTCATGAAGTAGAAAACCTTGTCCTTCTTGATGGGGCCGCCGAGGCTGGAGCCGAGCTGGTGGCGCCACTCCGGAAGGTTGTAGCCGGCGGCGTAGCGGTCGGCGGCGTTCAAGGTGCGGTTGCGGAAGAACCAGTAGGCGGTGCCGTGCGTGGCGTTGGAACCGCTGCGGGTAACGGTGTTGATGACGCCGCCCATGGCGCGGCCGAATTCGGCCGAGAAGCCGTTGGAGAGCACCTGGAACTCCTGCACGGCGTCCTGCGAGATCTGGGTGGAGATGCGGGTGCGGCCGGCGTTCTCGTTGTAGAAGCTCTGGGTGGTGTCGTTGCCGTCGGTGAGGAAGGCGTTGCCGGCGGCGATGCCGCGGAAGCTGACCAGGCCGAAGGTGCCGTCTTCGGTCACGGCCGGAGTCAGCAGAACGAAAGTGTCAACGCGGCGTCCGTTGATGGGGAGATTGTCGATCTGCGCGGATTCGACCACCTGCGAGACGCCGACATTGGTTTCCGAGACCAGGGGCGCGGCCGCGGTTACATCCACCTGCGTGGTGGCGGCGGCGACGTCCAGCGAGATGTTTAGACTCATGGTCTGCCCGACCAGGATTTCGACGTCCCGGATCTCCCACTTGGAGAACCCTTCCTTGTCCACGGTCACGCTGTAGCCCTGGCTGGGGACGAGGGCCGGGGCGCTGAACGCACCGGCATCGTTGCTTTCCAAAGAGCGCCGGATGCCTTTCGATTCGTTGGAGACAACAACCTTCGCTCCCGGGACGCTGGCGCCGGAAGCGTCGCGAACAACTCCGGAGATCGCGCCCAAGCCGGCGACCGCCTGCGCATACGCGCCAACGGAAAACACGGCCAGGATGCAAAGCGAGAGCAGTATACGTCTAGTCATAGTGTCGACCTGATCCTACAGTTTATCCGATCCAAGGAGACCTGCGCCGTTCAAAGATACCACCCGCGCGTTACATCCCGATGAAGGGATTCAAACGGGTCTTTCCCCCTTGTCGGCAGCGTTCCGACGGATGTAGAATCAAGCTGCAAGAACCAGTGGAGGGGTGGTCATGCTACCTGCGAAATTCGCGGCCATCCGCGAGAATGATGGATTCGATCCCTATAGCACTCCGCCTTGGCTGATGGTCCCGGTCCGGGGCGTGAAGCGCATCCGGTTGCTGAATGCGCCCAAGGCGGTGGTGACGAGCACCACGCCGGGGGTGGCCACGGTCGAGGAGGTCGACGTGGTTCGCGCCCGCACGCTGGGCGGAAAGTTGGTGGCCGCGGCGAAAGCGGCCGACGGAAGCGGCTACGTGGAAGAGCGGTTCCGCATCTCGCGGGGGAAAGGCCGCCGGCCCGTGGCGCCGGTGGACGGCATCAACGCCCGCGAGTTCATCGTCAAGGGTTACATGGCCGGCCGGACGTACCTGGAGGCGCGCATCAACAACGGGCTGGTGGCGCGGGTGGAGGTGAGCTGCAAGCGCACCCGGGTGGTCCGCATTGCGTTCAACTTCGTCCGCGACAACGCCGGCCACCAGACCTCGCGCAACCCCGGACAGGTGGACCGGTGGCTGCACGAAATGAACGAGATCTACACGCCGCAGGCCAACATCGTCTGCGTGAAGAACAACGCCCGGTGGGTGAACATCAGCAAGAATCTGGGGGCGGTGGTGCGGTACTCGTCCCATCTGGCGGGAGTATCGGCCGGCCAGCACGAATGGGACGACGTGGCGGCCAAGCGCGACGGCACGGCGGATTTCAACTACTTCTTCGTGTGGGAGTACGAACAGGACGCCTCACCGGGGACCGACAACACGGATGCCGGCGCCCTGGAGGGCAACTGCATTTTTGAGGACGCCGCCGGTGGAGAGGTCAGCGAAACGCTCGCCCACGAGCTGGGCCACTACCTCGGCGTGCGGGATTTCTACGAGAACAACCATGTCGGCTGGCTGATGTACGGCTACACCGACGTACGCGGGCGTACGCTTCCTCGGGACCACGCCCTGACGATGAACCCATAAGAAGGGAACGGCCGTGCCCATGCTGACCGCAGCCGGCAGATGCGGAGTGATTCTCGCGCTGGCCTTCTGGCCAGGCGCGGCGGAGGAGTCCATGTCCAAGCATAGAACAACGGCGAACGCCGCCCGGGTCAAGGCCGCTTTCGAGGCTGCCCGCACCGGCGACCTGCAACCTTCGGCCGAACTGGCGCAGATGGGGAAAGCTGCGGCGCCGCTGATAGCGCCCTACGTGGGCGATCCCAACGAGGACGTTCGCCGCCAGGCGGTGGCGGTGTTGAAGACCGTCGGCGGGAAGGCCGCCCTGCCTCCGCTGATTCGCGCTCTGAACGACGCGGCTCCCGACATCCAGGAGATGGCGGCCATGGGGATTTACGAGGGGTACCCACCCAAGCTGGTGGCGACGGCCGCCAGCGCCGGCGACGCCCTCCGCAAAGCCGCGCGGGGCGGGACGAGGTCTCCGGCGGTGCCGCTGCTGCTGGGCTACTTCCCCGGCGAGGCGACGGTGACGGCGCTGGAAGCGCTGCGCGGAAGCGATCCGCAGGCGCAGGTCCGGCTGCGTTCCTGGTCCATTCCGGTGCCGGTCTCCCTTCCGGTGGCGATGGCGCTGTCGCGGCTGGGCGCGGGCGAGGGCCGCAAGGACCTGCTGGCCGCCATCCAGAAGAACGAGCAGGGCGATCTCGAGTTCATTCTGGAAGTGCTGCGCGAGGTCGACGCTCCCGAGGTGCTGCACGCTCTGGCGAGAACACTCGACGACGTCCGGCCGGTGGACAACCGCGTGCCCACGGGCGTGGAGCCTCGCCCGCGGCTGTGCGACGTGGCCGCCGGGGCTTTTGTGACCCGGCTGAAGCTGAAGGTGGGCTTCAAGGTGAACCCGGCCATTCAGTACTCGCCCGCGCAGATCGACGAAGTCCGCAAAGCGATCCGCTCGGCCATCCCGCAATAGGCGTGCCGGCTGGGGGTGCGCGGAAGGCGTGACCCCACACGAGGTTCGGGCATGATAGCCTGAACTTGACACGTGTTGAAGCTCGCCCTTCCGATCATGCTGTCGGCGGCCTTGGCCGGTCTGGTGGCCGGCTCACTTCCCCTTTCGGGCGCGTCGACGAAGAAGACCGCAACCAAGAGCAAGCGCAAGAAGCCGAGCGCGAGGCCGAAGAGTGCCACCGGCAAGAAACCGGCCGCGCGGTCGTCCGCTTCCGCCCGCAAGGGCACCAAGCGCAAACCGGCCCGAAGCTGGCGGTCCGGCCAGCAACAGCCGACTTCGGAGCGATACCGGGAGATTCAGCAGGCCCTGATTGGCCGCGGCTACCTGGAATCCCCGGCCACGGGGCAATGGGGTTCGGATTCGGTCGAAGCGCTGAAGAAGTTCCAACGCGATCAGAGCCTGAAGGATAGCGGCAAGCTGGATTCGCTGTCGCTGATCGCTCTGGGCCTGGGACCGAAACGAACCGCGAATCCGCAGATGAGAGAACAACCATGATCATTGGCGTTCCCAAGGAAGTCAAAGACAAGGAGACTCGCGTCGGGTTGGTGCCTCACGCCGTAACCGCACTGTGTGAAGCCGGCCACGAGGTGTATGTCGAAACCCGCGCGGGCGAAGGCAGTTCGCTTCCCGACCGCGAGTACGCGGAAGCCGGGGCGACGATTCTCGCTTCGGCCGCCGAGGTCTGGCGCAAGTCCGACCTGGTGGTGAAGGTGAAGGAACCGCAGCCGGCCGAATACCCGTTTCTGCGGCCGGGGCTGACCCTGTTCACGTACCTGCACCTGGCGCCGCTGCCGGAACTGACCAGCCGGCTGGTGGAAGCCAAGGTCAACGCGGTGGCCTACGAGACCATCCGCGAGGCGGATGGATCGCTCCCTTTGCTGACGCCGATGAGCGAAGTGGCGGGCCGCATGTCGGTGCAGATCGGCGCGCAGTATCTGGAAGCGCCCAACGGCGGCCGCGGCGTGCTGCTGGGCGGAGTGCCGGGCGTGGCCCCCGCCAACGTCCTGATTCTGGGCGGCGGCATCGCCGGCTACAACGCCGCCAAGATTGCGCAGGGCATGGGCGCGAAGGTCACCATCATCGACCGCAACCTCAACCGCCTGCGCGACATCGACGACATCTTCAACGGCCAGGTGGCGACACTGGCCTCCAACGTGTGGACCATTCGCGAGACACTGCGGCTGTCGGACCTGGTGATCGGCGCGGTGCTGATTCCCGGCGCGTCGGCGCCCAAGCTGGTGCGCCGCGAAATGCTCTCGTTGATGAAGCCGGGCGCGGTTTTGGTGGACATCTCGATCGACCAGGGCGGATGCTTCGAAACCTCGCACGCCACCACGCACTCCGCGCCGACCTATTTCATCGACAATGTGTTGCACTCCTGCGTGTCGAACATGCCCGCGGCGGTGCCGCACACCTCGACTTTCGCCCTGACCAACGCGACGCTCCCCTACCTGCTCCAACTCGCCAACCAGGGACTGGAACGGGCCTGCGAAGGGAGCCGCGCGATCTACGAGGGCGTTAACACCTATCGGGGCCACATCGTCTACGCGGCGGTGGCCGAGTCGCAAGGCCTGGCGTCCCGGGAACTCAGCGCGGTAATGTAGCCGGGGCAGGCACCGGGGGTCCCCGGGCGACGGATCTGTAACCGCGAGCCGACAGGCTGCGATGCACAACCTGGACCTTATCCTGACGCTGGCCGGCGGTCTCATCGCCGCCCTGGCGCTGGGGTATGCGACTCATCGCCTGGGATGGTCGCCCATTGTCGGGTATCTGCTGGCCGGGGTGCTGGTGGGCCCGCACACGCCGGGATTCGTCGCCAACCGGCACATGGCGGAGCAGTTGGCCGAAGTCGGCGTGATCCTGCTGATGTTCGGTGTTGGACTGCATTTCCGTCTGAAAGACCTGATGTCGGTGCGGTCCATCGCGGTCGCCGGAGCGCTGGTACAAAGCACTGTGGCGACGGGGCTGGCCGCGCTGGTGTTTCACGCTTACGGATGGAGCTGGGTCCAGGGCGTTGTCTTCGGATTGGCGCTCTCGGTGGCCAGCACGGTGGTGCTGGTACGGGTGCTCTCCGACACGGGCGAGCTCCACAGCCCGACGGGGCGCGTTGCGGTGGGCTGGCTGGTGATGGAGGACATCTTCACGGTTTTCGTGCTCGTTCTCCTTCCGGTGGTGTTTGGCGCCGCCGCCCAAGGATCGACTCGCCTGCCGGCAGCCATCGGAATCGCCGCCGTCAAGCTGGGGGTCTTCATCGCGTTCACCCTGGTCGCCGGGGGGCGGCTCATTCCCTGGTTGCTGAACCGGATCGCGGGCACCCACTCGCGGGAGCTGTTCACCCTGGGTGTTCTGGCCGTCGCGTTGGGGATCGCCGTCGCCTCGGCGTACTTCTTCGGGGTTTCGATGGCCCTGGGGGCGTTTCTGGCCGGCATGGTGGTGGGGCAGTCGGAATTCAGCGCCCGCGCCGGTTCCGAGGCCTTGCCCCTGCGGGATGCCTTCGCGGTGATGTTCTTCCTCTCCGTGGGAATGCTGTTCGACCCCCGACGGGCGGTGGAATCGCCTCTGCTGATGGCGGCCACCCTCGCCATCGTCATGATCGGCAAGCCGGTGGCCGCGGTCGCGATCGTGGCGATGCTGGGGTACAGCTCCCGTGTCGGCCTCGGGGTCGCGCTCGCCCTGGCGCAGATCGGCGAGTTCTCGTTCCTGTTGGCCACACTGGGGGCACAGATCGGCGCGCTGCCGGAGGGCGCAATGAATCCGCTGGTGGCCACTGCGGTTATCTCCATCATGCTGAACCCGTTCCTGTACCGGTGGGTGTCTCCGCTGGAGCGGTTCCTCGGGCGGCACCCGCTGTTGTGGCGAATGTTGAACCGGCGGGGGGCAGCGGGGCGGACTCCGGCGGCCGATCATGAGCAGCCGGACTCTCCCGTCCATCGCGCCGTGATCGTGGGATACGGTCCGATCGGACAGATCGTCTCCCGGATCCTGGAGCAGCGGGGCATCGAACCAACGGTGATCGAGATGAATCTCGACACGCACCGCCGGCTTCGCGGCGAAGGCCGGGCGGCCGTGTACGGCGACGCCAATCAGCGGGACATCCTGGAGCAGGCCGGCATCGCGGGCGCGGCGAGCCTGATCCTGAGCGCTTCGGGCACGGCGGGCGCCACGGAAGCCGTCAGAGTGGCGCGCGAGATCAATCCCGCCATCCACGTGGTCGCCCGCGCCGACTTCCTCCGCGAGACCGGGACGCTGCGCCAGGCGGGAGCGTCCGAAGTCTTCTCCGGAGAGGGAGAAGTCGCGCTGGCGATGGCGAGCAGCATCCTGGAGAAGCTGGGCGCGACCCCCGACCAGCTCGATGAGACGCGCGCGCGGATCCGCGCGGCTCTTCAGCCATCCGGCTCCTGACGTGAAGCCGGATCATCTGCCGGAGCCGAGGCGTTGGCGTTCCGCCATGACGTGCGCCAGGATCTTCGCGAAGGGCGCGGTCCATACCTGCGCGCGATGGGCATCCAGCCAGCGCAGCAGGGCCTGGTGGTCTTCGCGGCCCACGTTGAGGTGGTGGCCGCCTCCCACGCCGTGGAAGGTGAAGACGGCGAGGGCGCCGGTCTGGGTCGCCTCTTCCGCCCAGGCGATCATCTCCTCGCCCTTGTGGTTCAGAATGGCCCAGCTCGGCACGCGGTAGGGGTCGAGGGTGAGCGGATCGGCCAGGGCGCGGTAGGCGTGGCGATAGGCGCGGGCCGCGAACACCAGGGGCTGGATCTGATTCACGAAGGAAACGCCGCGGACGGTCTCGTCGCCGCAGGTATAGGCGAAGGTCCGCGCCTCAAGCCCGTCGACGGCGTTGAGCAGCGTGTTCATCATGCGGACTTCGCCGGTGATGCGAGGGATGCTGTAGTTGTCGAGGTCCCGCTCCGGAGTGACCGAAGTGCGCTTGCGCCCATACGCCTCCTTCAGGCAGGGATGGGACAGGGTGTGATTCGCCAACTCGTGGCCCCTTGCGGCGGCGGCGCGCCATTCCTCCATGCGTTTGCGGAGGCACTCGGAGTTGCCGGGAATGTAGAAGGTGCCGCGCAGGTTGGCCGCCTCCAGGTCCGGCATGGCATGGTCCAGTTGCACGTCAATGCCGTCGTCATAGGTGAGCGCGACGGCGGCCTTCGCCCCGCCGGGCCATCGGAAGCCGCGGCTGGTAGGCGGCGCGGGCGGCGCCGGCTTCCACCCCGGCAGCGAGACCGTGGTGCGGTAGTTCGACTCGTTGTAGTCCGGGTTGCGGCGGGGCGCGTAGATGCGCGTCCCGGTGAAGGGGCGGTCCTGGGTGTAGATCCAGACTCGCTCCTGGTCCCAGAGGACGATCTCGTCGCGCGCGTCGCCGGTCAAATCCAGAACGTTGGCGGCTAGGTCCGGGTGGCCGTCGTCGGGGAACATCACTACGCGGCGCAACCAGCCGTCGATCAGGCCGCCTTCGCGCGGGTTGCCGCTTAACAGGGCGAACTCCTGCCCGTCGCCGCGCCAGTTGACCGGCAGCAGCGGGCTGCCGCTGTGGATGGGCTCGTCCTGGCTGAGCAGGTTGCCCTGGTAGTCGAACAGCGACAGGATGCCGGGGTTGCGCCAGTAGTTGACGGTGAGCAGTTGCAGCCCCGGAACGTCGGGGCGGTATTTGGCGATGCTGGGGCTCTGGGCGTGGCCGATGCGGACGTGCTTGAGAATCCTGCCGTCGAGGTCGAACAGCAGGAAGCCCTCGTCGCTGCCGCAGGCGTAAACCATGGGGCGCGCCTTGGGGTCGGGGCCGAAGTTGCCGATGGCGATGCCGTCGGCGTGGTCCTTCAACTCCGTGTCGCGGCTCCATAGCTGCTTGCCCTCGGGCGACCAGAGAGCGTAGCCGATGGCGAACTCCTCCTTGCCGTCGCCGTTGATATCGAGCGGGAAGGGGTAGTGGCCGGTCAGTCCCTGGCCCTTCCACAGCAGGTTGAGCTTGTTGTCGTAGACCCAGAAGTCGCGGTAGCGATCCTTGACCAGGATCTCCTGCGGGTCCTTGCGGCCGGAGAGGTTGAGGAAGGCGATCGAGTCGCCGCTGTTCCGTTCATAGGGGCGCTCCTTGAGGTCGGCGGCCATGGGCGGCATCCAGGCCGAGGCGCGCCGCTTGCCGGTGGCGCCTTCCAGGATCTGCAACTGGAAATCGCGCACGAGCACGACTTCGTTGCGGCCGTCGCCGTCGATGTCGTGGATCTGGAAGGGCGTGTCGTTGGTCAGCAGGCCGTTGCGCGGGTCGGGCCGGCCCAACTGCCAGAGGATCTTGCCGTCGAGGGTGACTGCGGTCAGGCAACTGAGGTGATCGAAAGCGTCGCCGCGCACGCGCGGGATGTTCTGGCCGAACAACATCTCGGGCCGGCCGTCGCCGTCGAGGTCGCCGAAGCGGACGTTGCGTCCCGCGCCGAAGCGCGGCGTGTCGAACTTCTTCCACAGCACCGGGCGCGGGTTGGCGGCGCGCAGGCTTGCCAGTTCTTTGTCGCGGGCGGCGATGCGCGCGCGAATGGCGGCTTCGGTTTCAGCGGAGGCGCTCACGCGAAAGTCCATGAAGCGCGCGGGGGCGTTGGCCGTGACGCCGGTCTTGCCTTTGAGCAACTCGCCGTCGGAGGCCTCCAGCACCTGCTTGCCGTCGATGAAGGCCCTCATGCGTGCGCCGTCGCTTACAACTCTGAGCGTGTAGTAGCGCTTGACGTCGTAAGGGAAGGGCGCGGCGCCCAGCTCGCGAAAGGCGGCCACGTGAAACCGTTCCTCGAGCGGCAGGCGCAACCGCAGCACCGCCTGGTTGCCGCCGCGCAGCCCAAAGACGTAGTAGTGCCGGTTGGTGCGATAGCGGAAGACGACGCCCGCCACGTCGAGGAAGGAGAGTGGCTTGACCTTCACCTCGACCTCGTAGTCCGACCACTCGGCGTCGCCGGTGACGAGCATGGCGTTGAACTGTTCCGGGCGGTCGGTGAGCCCCTGCTGTTCGAGGTAGGGCTGGCCGTCTTCGTCGCTCGCGATCCAGGCATCCTGATGAATGATAGGGTTGAACCACGGCTCCAGCGGAACGCCGCGATGCGGCAGGTAGTGATACTCCTGGATGGCCGCGTTCAACTGCCCGACCGGCCGCGAGAGCCATCCCGGAGGAAAGCGGGAGAAGTCGTCGCGGAACAGATCGCCCGCGGACAGAGCCGCGGCGGAAGCCAAAAACACCAGGATTCGTTTCATCGCCGTAGCGACCAAGCTATCGCGGCCGCAGTGTCAGCGCAACATGTCAGGGACTATCCGGAACGAGAGCAGAGCGCAGATCCCCCGTCAAGTTCGTTAGCGTCTCCCGCGTCCGGCAAAAGTACGACACGCCATAGCGACCGTCGTCGTCAAGTATCGAGAGGTAATGCTCCAGATAAACTCCCCGATTTACGCCTATTAGGGGCAATAATCGATTGACGGCGGGAACTGAATCCATTCAGAATCGGGCCATATGAGCATGAACCGATACGGAGGAGCGTGCTTCCTGCTCCTGTTGTCTCTCGTGATCGTGTTCCAGTCCGCCGCGCAAGTCCAACGCACTCCAACTCCGCGCCGGACGGACTCGAAGGTGAAACCAGGTTTCCGCGAGATGACTCCGCCCGTTCTCCTGCCGGCCAACGACGGGAGCCTTGGCGACCTCCGTCCGGACGCGGACCTGATCCTGGACTCCCACGATCCGTACTGGAAAGGGAAGCGGATTCACGTCTATCTGGACCAGGACGGAAAGATAGTTGGAGGGGTTTTCAACTTCGCTTCCATCGAGATTCCGTTGGGTGTAACCGTCCGTTTCAATGGGTACAGGTGGGCGGTACTTCAGTCTGTCCGGACAACCGTGGTGAACGGGGTGATCTCGGGCGCGGGGGCCGATGGTGTAAGAGGCGCCGAGGGCGCGAGCAACGCGACGAGCTTCCCCACCACAGCGGGGGCGCGCGGAGGAGACGGAGGCACAGGAAATGCGGGTGTTGGAAATGGCGGTGGCGGTGGAGGCGGTTCACCGGTGGGAGTGGACGGGGCGGGGCCAGCCAGTCCTGGGCGTCCCCCGGTTTTTTGCCCATACGAGACAACGGGTGGCGGAGGTGGTGGAATAGGCGGTTCGAACGGATCGGTTGGCGCGTTTGCACAGACAACCGATGCGGGGCAGTGTCCGGAGACGCCGCCGCTCGGCGACATCCGCATCCCAGATGCGCCCCTCCCAAGCGGCGGCGGCAGCGGCGGCGAATATGGAACATGGGCTGCGTTCAACGGTCAGATTGGATGCGGGGCGGGGTCGGGCGGCGGAGCGGGCGGCGGCGGAGGCTTCATCTACCTGAACAGCGGTGATGACCTGATCGTGAATGGCGAGATCAACGTGAATGGAGGGAACGGTGGCGCCGGCGGCAACGGAGGCACGGTCACGAATCTCCTCTACTCGCGCTACACCTTCGGGTGTCCGGCGGGTGGCGGCGGCGGAGGGGGCGCCGGAGGGTACATTCGATTAGAGTCCGCTACGGCAGTAACGCTCGCGGGCACGCTGAAGGCGCAGGGCGGTCTTGGTGGTTCCGGAGGACTGGCTCTTCTTCCCCCGGATCCCCAGACGCCGACTCTGGATCACGGCTATGCAGGTGGGGCCGGAGGCGGTGGGAGAATCGCGGTGAAGGCACCCCTGGTACAGGGCGTGCAAGGGGCGATTGGAACGCCGGCTTCAGGCCAGAGTACTCCGGGTCAGCCGTCGGTGTACAAAGGGCTGCGAGTCTCCTCGATCACGTTCGACTACTCCAGCAATCCGGCCGCAGGAGACGGTCTGACGATTCGCATTGATGAGGCGACAGCAGTGCCGACGCCGGAATGGGATGCGGATCTTCGGGTCAAAGTGGCAAGCGGCGCTGCGTTTGACTCCTCAACCTCCGCGCCTGCCGCTTACCTGTCGAGTGGTCGTTTGTTGCTCCAGGCGCGTTTTCAGTCCGCGGCGCCGCAACTCGCCAGCGCCGTCATCAAAGCGACGACTTGGCTAGCGAATGGTGGGTCGAGTCCCTACGGAGAGCTTGGCAGCCAGAACGTAGTCTTCACAAGTGGAGATTCCGGACCGGTGACATTCCTCTCGCAGAATACCGGCGGCAACAAGATCGCCGCTTATGATCTCGTGATCCGATGGCAATTGGTATCGGGAACGCTGACCACCGGAGAAACCGTCTCGTCATACGAATTCCGGGAAACGCGCCACCGCATTTACTCTGTCCTTCGCACGCCAATCGCCCCTCAGGCGCAGCCATGGGCAAAGGTCCTGGAGTTGGCGAGCAGCATGACGTCCGGGCTCGCTGCGTCACCAAGCGACAGCGCCGTATTGCTGGCTCTCTCCAACGGGGCGTTCTACTCGACGTGGCGGTACTCCCGAACAGGTTTTCGGTTCTTTCAGCCGGTAGCTGAGTACATATACGACCCGAGCCAGTGCCTGAGCTGCGACTGCAACACCGGCGGTATCTTCGCATTCCCGCTTCAGCGCTTTC
>CAYOTD010000057.1:0-13267 GCA_964406685.1 uncultured Solibacteraceae bacterium
CATCGACCCGACCAAGGTCACCCGCACCGCGCTGCAGAACGCCGCTTCCATCGCCGCGCTGATGCTCACCACCGAAGCCCTGGTGGCCGAGATCCCGGAGAAGAAGCCCCCCATGCCCGCCCCCGGCGGCCACGACCACGGCATGGACTACTAAGTCCGCGCCAACAGCCAACTCCGCAACGGCCCGCTCCGGCAACCCCGGGGCGGGCCGTCGTGTTGTTACGCGCTCATCTGCGACAACAGCGACTTGGCGCCCTCCAGCATCATGCTCACCTCGTTGCCGCATCCCAGAAACCGCATGCCGCGCTCCTTCCAGTAACGCGCCAGTTGCACGTTGCGCGTCTGCGTTCCCGGCGCCACACCGTGTCTGAGGCAAGACTCGACGATCTTCTCCATGGCCGCGACCATCTTGGCGTGCAGGAAATCCCCCGCCACGCCCAGCGAGATCGACAGGTCCACCGGGCCCACCATCACTGCGTCCACGCCCTTGACCGACAGCAGTTCGTCGCGCGCCTCCACCGCCGCCCCGGTCTCGATCTGAAGCACGACCAGGGTATGCTCGTTCAGGTGCTCGGCGATCTGGGGAATGCTCAGCGGCTCAAAGTCGACCTGCATCGGGATCAGGCCGAACCCGCGCACCCCCACCGGCGGGAACCGGCACCAGCTCACCGCTTTCTCCAGCAGGGCCGGCTCCTCCACCCGCGGGAAGACCACGCCCTGCCCGCCGCAATCCAGCGCGCGCGCCACCAGGTTGTACTGCAAATCGGCCACGCGCACCACCGGGCACAACCCTGCCAGAACCGAAGTGCGGCAGAGGTCCTGAATCGTCTCGTGGTCGAACGGACCGTGCTCGCTGTCGATGAAGGTCCAGTGGAAACCGGCGGCCGCCAGCACCCGCGGCGCCTCCGGCGAGCGGAACTGCGAATACCCGCAGCCATACTGCACCTTGCCCTGTTGGAGGGCCTTCTTCACTTGATTGATGCGCATCGTCGCCCCAGTTGTCTTCAGACCGCAACCACGCGGTGATCGGCAGAGTCCAGGCGGATCTCCTCGTAAAGCCTCCCGGCGAGGTCCAACCCGTGCCGGGCCACAAACGGAAGAATGCCGTACAGCCGCTCCTGCAAGTGCTTCCGCGGATAGATCAGGTTCACCAGATACGCCGTCTCGCGCCCGGCGCGCTCGTCGCGCCGCAGCGCTTCGCGGTGCGCCTTCCGCTCGATCTTGGAAAGCTGATGCAGGATCTTGGCGCGGCTGCGGTCCAGCGCTTGGGCGAGGCTCGGGTCGAACCGTACGATGTGCCCACGCAGCCGGTCCACCGCGCGCGAAGCCGAGGAACTCGCCGCCGCCAGCTCCGCCGCCAGCTCCGGCGGAGTCAGCCGGCGGGCCACGCGCTCGCGCAACCCCTCCAGCCCCGCGAAGCAGTCTTCCACGCCCAGGCCGTAGCGCGCCAGCAGCTTCGCGGCCCGCGCGTCCAGCAGCGTGAAGGCGGCGCGCGGCGCGATCACCGGCATCCGTCCAAGCAGGGCGCGATACAGCGTCTCGGATTGCGCCATGTAGGCCAGCTCGGCCGGCCCGCCAATGTAGGCGGCGCTGGGCAGCAGGTAATCCTGGATCACCGGCCGCAGCAGCGCGTTGGGCGAAAGCTGCCCGGCGCGCGCGGCCAGCTCTTCCGCGCCGAATCCCTGGTCGCCGGCGTAGAACCGCCCCTCGCGGCAGCGCAGCGGGCGCCTCCGGCCGCGCTCCAGCAGGAACAGGAGCGAGGAATCGGCCTCCACGTGCACCTGCGCGTGATAGCCGGCCCCGGCCAACTCGCCGTTCCGCGCGATCAACGCCGAAACCATCTCGGGAGCGCGCCGCGCGGCCTCCGCCAGCAGCGGCGCCGCCAGCCCCCGGATCTCGGGGCGCAGCGGATCGAGCACTAGCACGGCGTAATCGCCCAGCAGCCGCTTCAACAACTCCGCGAACGCCTCGCCCATCGAACGGCCGGGCGCGTAAGCCGCCGCCGCCATCTCCGCGACGTCGCCGCCGAAGGGATGATCCCGCAGCGCCGCGCGCAACGCCTCCACCGGCGGCGCGGCCAGGTTGATCCCACCCACCGGTTGGCCGACGCCGTCGCCGGGGGCTTCCAGCTTCACCGGCTCGAGGGCGCCGTCGAACACCCAGAGGTGGTTGACCTCGGCGAAGTCGTGATCCTCGGTCGCCAGCCAGAAGACCGGCACGGCGGGGATGCCGAGCGCGGCCAGCCGCCGCGCGGTCTTCACCGCCGTCAGGGCCTTGTAGAGGGTGTAGGCCGGGCCGCCGAACAGTCCCACCTGCTGGCCGGTGAGCACCGCCACCGTGCCCGGCTGCGCCAGCTCGTCCAGCAGCGGATGGCCCGGATTCTGCCGCGCCAGGGCCTCCACCAGTGCCGCGCGGCGCTTGTCGGGGAAGTCGAATCGCGCCGCGGCCCGCAGCGCGTCGTCACCCAGCGGCGGATGCGCGTAGAAGCGCGCCACGCGGGGAAAGTCGTCCACGAGATCGGCAAACAGCCTGGAAGTGTGCGGCAGCGCCGTGTGAGGGAGGCAGCCCGGTTCCATTGCCAGCCCCAAGGGTAACAGATGGCCGCCGCCACCCGCATCTGTTAGGCTATTGGCTTCCATGGCGGGCGTCTACATCTGTTGGCCGTTCTGCGCGCAGAAGTGCGCCTTCTGCAATTTCGCCTCGGGCGTCTTCCCGGAGGCGCTGCAACGCGATTACGAACAAGCCCTCGCCGACGAGATCGCCCGCTTCGCTTGGCCGTGGCGGCCGGAGACGATCTACCTGGGCGGCGGCACGCCCAGCCGCATGCCGGTCGGGACCCTCGAGCGCCTGCTGGCCGCCATCCCCGGCCGGCCCTGGCGTGAGGCGACCATCGAAGCCGCGCCGGGAACCATCACCGAAGACCGCGCCCGCGCCTGGGCCCGCTCCGGTATCGGCCGCGTGAGCCTCGGCGTCCAGTCCTTCGTGCCGCGCGAGATCCGGCAGGCCGGCCGCAAGCACACCCCCGAAACCGTGGAAAGCGAGATGCGCCTGCTCGCCGCGCACGGCATCCGCCGGTTCAACATCGATCTGATCGCCGGCCTCGCCCACCAGACGCGCGCGAGCTGGCGCGAGTCGCTGGACTGGATCGAGCGGCTGGCCCCCGGCCACGTCTCCGTCTACATGCTGGAAATCGATGAGGACAGCCGCCTGGGCCGCGAGATCCTCGCCGGCGGCGCGCGCTACGGCGCCCCCGCTGCGCCCTCCGAAGAGCTTGTGATCGAGTTGTACGAGACCGCGGTCGAGCGCCTCGCGGCCCTGGGCCTGGCCCGCTACGAGATCTCCAACTTCGCCCGCCCGGGCGAGGAATCGCTTCACAACCTGAAGTACTGGCGCCTGGAGCCCTACGCGGGCTTCGGCGCCGATGCCCACTCCTTCGACGGCGTCCGGCGGCGCGCCAACGCCGAGACTCCCCAGGAGTACGCCGCCCGCTGGCAGCGCGGCGAGCCGTTGGTGGTGGAAGAGGTTGCCGCCCGTCCCGGCGAGGAGCGTTTCTTTGTGAGCCTGCGCCTCTCCGCCGGCATCCGGCCCAAACCCGAAGAGTGGCTCCAGTGGGAGAACCCCATCCGCCGCCTCGTCGAAGCCGGCCTGCTCGAGCGCGCCGGGGGCATGTTGCGATTGACCCGAAGGGGCCTGCTCGTGTCGAATGAAGTGTTCCAGGAGTTCATCACCCTGCCATGAGCGACATTCCGTTGATCGATCTCAGGAGCGACACCGTCACCCGCCCCACCCCCGCCATGCGCCGCGCCATGTTCGAAGCCGAGGTCGGCGACGACGTCTACGCCGAGGACCCGACCATCAACCGCCTGGAAGCGCGCGCGGCCGAAATCCTCGGCAAACCCGCGGCCCTCTGGGTCCCCACCGGCACCATGGGCAACACTATCGCCTGCAAACTCCACACCACCCACGGCCAGGAAGTGATCTGCGAGGCGCGCGCCCACATCCTGAACTATGAGCTGTCGATGCTGGCCTGGTTCTCGGGCTGCCTGGCGCGGCCCGTCTTTGCCGAACGCGGCATCCTGAGCTGGGAGCAGATCCGCCGCGAGATCCGCCCCCTGGGCCCGCACGCCGCGCAAACCGGTTTGATCGAGATCGAGAACACGCACAACATGGCCGGCGGCGCCGTCTACCCGTTGGAGACAATCCACCAGATCTGCGACGGCGCCCATGCGCTCGGCCTCAAGGTGCACATGGACGGCGCGCGCATCTTCAACGCCGCCGCGGCCTGCGGGCATTCCGCCCGCGAAATCGCCGCCCGCTGCGACACGGTGATGTTCTGCCTGTCGAAGGGCCTGGGAGCCCCGGCGGGGTCGCTCGTAGCGGGCGAGCCCGAAGCGATCGACCGCGGCCGCCTCTACCGCAAGCGCTTGGGCGGCGGTATGCGCCAGGTGGGCATCCTCGCCGCCGCTGGCCTGATCGCGCTGGAGCAGATGCCCCAGCGCCTCCACCAGGACCACGCCAACGCCCGCCTGCTGGCCGAGGGTTTGAGCCGCCTCCCCGGCATCGCCATCGACACCGCGACGGTGGAGACCAACATCGTAGTCTTCGACGTCCAGGGCACAGGTCTGACCGGCCCCGAAATCAGCGCGAGGCTGAAGGCCCGGGGCGTGCTCCTCAACGCCATCAACCCCCGCCAGATGCGCGCCGTCACCCATTACGACGTGGACCGCGCCGCCTGCCAGCAAGCCCTGGCGGTGATGGAAGAAGTTGCGGGTAACCGCCCGCCCCGCAACCCGTTGTAGAATAGATCACAGTGGGTATAGCGGCGATCCTATGCCCGCGCGACGGATCTCGATGAGACGGCGAACAAGACGGTACATGTTCGGCCTGCTGGGGGTGACGGCGGCCGCGCTGCTGTGGGGGCAGGAGAGTCAGCAGGAGGCCAAACCGGCCGAGGCTCCCAAAACGGTCCAGGAGGAATCGGCCAGCCCGGCGGTGGCGGCTCCGGTGGATCCGAAGTCGTTCAAGCTCGGCCCCGAGGACGTCCTGCTGGTGCGCGTCTGGCGCGAGCCGGAGTTGTCCGGCCGGGTCGCGATCCGGCCCGACGGGAAGATCAACCTCCCGCTGGTGGGCGAAATGACGGCGGCCGGTTTGACGCCCGAACAGCTCACCGCCGCGGTCACCGAGTCGCTGACGAAGTTCATCAACCGGCCCCAGGTGCTGGTCTCGGTGCAGGCCGTGCGTAGCCGGAAGTACCTGATCAGCGGCGAGGTGAACCGTCCGGGCGTCTACCCTCTGGTGACGCCCATCACCGTAATGGAAGCCATCGTCCAGGCGGGGGGATTGAGAGAATTCGCCTCCAAGGGGAAGATCACCATCCTGCGGGGCGACAAGCGCCTGAAGTTCAACTACGGTGACGTCGTCAAGGGGAAGAATCTCTCGCAGAACATACCCATAGAGCATGGCGACCACGTCGTCGTGCCGTAGCGCCGCCGCGCCGGTGCCAGGAGTGAACTCATGCAGCCTGCCAACGAACAGTTCAGTGTCGCGCGGCGGCCGTTGGATGTCGAGGACTTCATCGACATCATTCGCCGTCACAAGGCCTGGATTCTCGGCCCCCTGTTCCTGGGGTTGGTGGCCTCGGTCGTGGTGGCCTTCTTGTGGCCGGATACCTACGTCTCCAGCGCCATCATCCGCGTGGTGCCGGCGCAGGTGCCGGAACGCTTCGTCCCTTCCAACGTCAACGCCGAGCTGGGCCAGTTGATCAACTCGATGACCCAGCAGATCCTCAGCCGCGGCACGCTGACCAACCTGATCCAGACCTACAACCTGTACCCGGGCGACCGCAGGCGCAAGCCCATGGAGGACGTCATCGAGCAGATGCGCCTCGACATCAAAGTGGGCGGTGTGCGCAGCCTCACGCGCCAGGTGGGCCGCGAGCTGTCCACTATCTCGGCCTTTGAGGTGAGCTTCTCCTACTCGGACCGGATCCTGGCCCAGCGCGTGACGGCCGACCTGGTGACGCGCTACATCGACGAGAACATCCGCGCCCGCTCCAGCCAGTCCGTGCTGACCACGCAGTTCCTGCGGGATCAGTGGGAAGGCGCCAAGCGGGACTACGAGTCCTCCGAGCAGAAACTCTCCGATTTCCGCGCCAGAAACGCCGGCCGGCTCCCGGAGCAGGTGCAGCTCAACCTCCAGAAGCTGAGCGCGCTCGAAAACCGGCTGGCCAACGTCAACGCCTCCGTCAGCCGGGCCGGCAACGACAAGCTGCTGCTGGAATCGCAGATCCAGAATCTCAAGGCCCAGTTGTCCAACCTGGTGATGACCTCCGAGTCCACCACCACCGAGTCGGTGGGGCGCAGCGAGCGCTTGGTGCGGCTGGAGCAGCAGATTGTCAACGGAGAGATGACGGTCAACGCCCTGCGCGACCGTTACACGGACACCCACCCCGACGTGCAGCGCGCCAAGTCGGACCTGGATCTGCTGAAAAAGTCCCGCGAGGCGATCCTCGCGGAAGAGAAGGCCAAGCCCGAAGTCAAACCGACGGTCGTCAGCGCGATCAATCCCGCCGCCTATAAGGAAGGCAAGGCGATCGAAGCCATGATCGCCCAGGGGCAAAGCCAGGTCCAGATCAAGGAAATCGAGATTCAGGAACTGGGCCAGCAGCGCACGGCCGTGGAGCGGGAGATCGCCAACGTGCGCCAGGCGCTCCAGTCCAGCCCCGTCAGCGACACCGAGTACGCTACCCTGATGCAGGAGCGCAACTCGGCCCGCCAGCGCTACGACGAGCTGACGGTGAAGAAAGGCCAGTCGGAGCTGGCCACCGACCTGGAGAACCGGCGCCAGGGCGAGATGCTCGAACTGCTCGACCCGGCCTCCCTTCCGCAGACCCCCTCCGCCCCCAACCGCTGGTTAATCGTGGGCGTGGGAACCTGCATCGGGCTCGCGCTCGGCCTCACCATCGCCGGGGGCCGCGAAGTGAAGGACACCTCGCTCAAGAATCTCAAGGACGTCCGGGCTTACACCCAACTGACTGTGCTGGCCAGCGTGCCGCTGCTGGAGAACGACTTCGTCGTGCGCCGCCGCCGCCGCCTGGGGTGGCTGCTGTGGAGCGCGGCCTGTTTCTTCGGGATTCTGATC
This sequence comes from uncultured Solibacteraceae bacterium, assembly GCA_964406685.1. Classification (GTDB taxonomy): domain Bacteria; phylum Acidobacteriota; class Terriglobia; order Bryobacterales; family Bryobacteraceae; genus JACQZT01. The sequence continues at coordinate 7,141 of CAYOTD010000057.1, forward strand.
ATGTGCGGTTCCATCGCCTACTATTACGTCCGGCGGGTCTGACCGGGATGGCCGGAGCTGTGGAGAAGAAATGAGTCGAGTTTACGATGCGCTCAGACGGGCCGAGCAATCCGGCCTTCCCATCACGGCCGCTCATGCCGCCGGCGCTCCCTCCGCCCAGGAGGTGCCGAGCCTGCAAGGGCTGCTGGAACTGATTCCCGAGATCCCTTACAACCCGAACCCCGAGGCGCACCTGATCGACATGACGCGCCCCGACGCGGCGCCCACCGAGGAGTTTCGCGCCCTGCGCACGCGGCTGAACCACATGCAGACGCTTCAGCCGATCCATAGCCTGGTGATGACCAGCCCGTCGCCCGCCGAGGGCAAGTCCTTCTCCGCCATCAACCTCGCCATGGCGGAAGCCAACATCGCCGGCAACCTCACGCTGCTGGCCGATTTCGACTTCCGGCGCCCCATTATCCACAACATCTTCCAGATCGACCGCAGCCCCGGCATCACCGACTACCTGCTCGGCAAGGTGGCCCTGCACGAGGTGCTCCGCAAGGTCGCCGGCACCAACCTGTACCTGATGCCGGCCGGCGAGGCGGTGCTCAATCCCCTCGAGCTGCTCAACCTGCGCGAGGTGAAGCTCCTCCTGAACCAGTTGCCGACGCTGTTCAACTGGATCATCCTCGACAGCCCCCCGCTGCTGTTCGCCGCCGACGCCAACCTGCTGTCCACGCTGTGCCACGGCACGCTGCTGGTGGTGCGCATCGGCGCCACCACCATCGACTCGGTCACCCGCGCCATGCAGTCTCTCTGCCAGAACAACGTGCTCGGCATCATCGTCAACGGCGCCCGCCGCGGCGAGCTCTACAGTAAGTACACTTACTATCATTCCTATTACTATTCCAAGTCGGACTATCGTTACTAAGTGAAGGGAATGGAACCGCGGGGAGTGGATCGCAGCCAGCAACGGATCCTGCATGTGCTGGCGGGAGTCCACGCCGGCGTGTTGGGCGCCGTCGGAATGCTGCTGTGGCTGACCCTGAGCGCGCCCCTGCGCCAGCAGCCCTGGTGGGCGTTCCCCAACCTGATGGCCTCCGGGTTCTTCGGCCCGGCCATCTTCCGGCTGGGTTTCGGGCTGGCGAGCTGGAGCGGGATAGCGCTCCTGCTGCTCATGGCGGGCGCCCTGGGGGCGGCCTTCGCCCTGCTCGTGCCGGCCTCGGTGAGCCAGTTCCGCTTCACCCTGCTGGCGGTGGCCGCCGGACTGGCCTGGTATTACGCCACGGCTTCCCCGGCCGTGAACCACTGGGCCCCGCTGGTTCCCCTGTACACCCCCAAGCCCTTGCTCTACGGGGCCCACCTGATTTACGGCTGCTCGCTGGCGATGGAGCGCCGCCACTACCGCATGATCCTGAGCCGGTTTACCGGCACACCTCCGCCACTGTCGTGAGGATTCCGCCCGAGGCGGTGAACTCTCCCACCGCCCCCCCGGCGTCTTCCTCGTCCACGCACGCCACGGCGTCCGTCACCAGCTCGACGCGCCGGCCGGCTCCCAGCAGTCCGAGCGCGGCGAAGCGTACGCAGTACTCGGTGGCAAACCCGTAAACCACGTAGCGGTCCGCGGCGAAGCCCTCCAGCAGAGGCGCCAGGCACGGGTTGTCGAAACAGTTGAGCGTCTGCTTTTCGACGATCGCCTGGGAGCCCGCGCAATCCTTCCCGAGCAGAGTGCACTCCGGCTTCCGCTGGCCGAGGGTGCCCTTCACGCAGTGCGCGGGCCACTGGCGGAACTCGGGGTCGTTCTCGGCGTGCGCGTCCATGGTGGAAACCACCGGGATGCCGTGAGCCCAGGCATAGCGGTTCAGCGCCGCCACCGCGCCCAGCCGCCGCTCCGCTCCCGGCACGTACAGCGCCCCGGAAGGGCAGACGAAATCCAGTTGCGAATCGACGTCGAAGAAGACCGTCTTCATCCCCCCCCTCCTTCCTGCGCCAGCGCCCGCTGGCTCAGCTTCCGCAGTTCTTCGCTCTGGCGCACCGGGTAGGGCTCCTTGGCGTAGAACAGCGAGCGGATCGAGCGCGGCAACCGCTCCAGGCTGGCCGCGCAAAGCTCGCGCGCGGCGCGCGCGTCCGGCAGCGCCTCCACCAGCTTGCCGCGCGAGATCACCGGCCGCAGCAGGGCCTCCGGGTGCCTGTCGTCCACATACGCCGGAGACTCCCACGAGCAGGCGATCTCGTCGTGATCGGCGTAGCGGAACACCTGCTTGGCGCCCGGGACCGTCGACTTGTCGGTGCTCAGCTTGGCCGTGTAGCGCTTGACGCCCTGCGACTGAACCTCCACCATCTTGTAGACGGCGCCCAGGCTGGGCGCGTCGCCCGAGGTCGCCAGGTCGGTCCCCACGCCGAAAGCGTCGATGGGCGCCCGGGCGGCGATCAGCTCGAGGATCTTGTACTCGTTCAGATCGCCGGTGGCCATGATCTTCGCTTCTTTCAGGCCCGCTTCGTCCAGGATGCGGCGCACCCCGCGGGTCAGCTCCACCAGGTTGCCGCTGTCCAGGCGCACGCCCCAGATCGGCCGCCCCAGCCCGGCCGCCAGCCGCGCGCCCTCCAGGGTCTCGTAGGTGTCGATCAGGTAGACGGTCGCCGGGCCGAGCAACTGCTGCAACTGCCGGAACGACTCCACCTCCGTGGGAAACGAGAGCACCCAGGAATGGGCCGCCGTCCCGAATACCGGGATGCCGTAGCGGAACCCGGCCAGCGTGTTGCTGGTGCCCGCGCAGCCGCCGATGTACGCCGCCCGGCCCGCCAGCACTCCCGCCTCGGGCGAGTGCGCCCGGCGCGTGCCGAACTCCACCACGCTCCGCCCGTCCGCCGCTTCCGCCGCGCGCCAGGCCTTGGTGGCGATCAGCGTCTGAAAGCCGATCATCGACAGCAGGTACGTCTCCGGGATCTGCGCCTCCATCAGCGGCGCCCGCACCATCAGCAGCGGCTCGCCGGCGAAGACCGGAGTGCCTTCCGGCACCGCGTAGACGTCGCCCGAAAACCGCAGCCGCCGCAGCGCTTCGAAAAACCCGGCCGGGGCGCCGGCGAATTGCGGCAGCCCGCGCAGATAGCGGAGTTCCTCGTCCTCGAATCGCAGGTTGAGCAGGTAATCCGCCGCCTGCTGAAGTCCGGCCGCGATCACGAAGTTCCGGTTGCGCGGCAACCGGCGGACGAAAAGTTCAAACGCCGCCTCCTCTTCCGCCTTGCCGGCCTGGAAATAGCCGGCCGCCATGGTGAGCTGGTACAGATCGGTGAGTAGGCCGTTCATTCCCGGCTACTTCTTCTTGGCGTCCTTGGCTGGCTGCGCTTCCTTCACGTCGTTGGCGGCTTTCTCCACTTCCTCGACCGCCTTGCCGTCCAGTTCGTACACGGCCGCCTCGTTGTCGCGCCGCGCGAAGTAATTGTTGCCGGACTTCGAAATCAACACCTTCTCCACGCGCCTGCCGTCGTTGGAGGTGACGGTGGCTTCGAAAATCGGCGTCGTGAAGCCCTGTTCGAGGAACTTGATCGAACTCAAATCGCGCAGCTTGTCGATCAGCGCTTGCACTGAAGCCGAGTCCATCTGCTTCGGCCCCGCCATCCATTTCTCGGCCGACTTCTGATAGGCCGCCGTCTTGCCGCCGCGGTTGATCTCCACCTTGGTGGGTTCGCTGAAGCCGAAATCGAAGAGCTTCTTGTTGCGGAAGTCGTCCAGGCTCTTGTCGAGGCCCTCGCCCAGGTCGCTGCCGACCTTGTGCGTGCCCTCCACCGCGCTCGACCGCGCGTAGTAGTTGTTGTCCTTGTCCTTGCGGACCTCGATCTGCTGCGTCCCGTTGGCGTCGGTCGCCTTGGCCGTCGCGACGGGTTTGGCCCCGTTGAACGCCGTCACCGCCTTGGCCGCGTCTTCGTCGCTGATCGAGGTGTCCATCTTGGCGTCCTTCAACTTCCGGATCAGCTCCTCGACCTGAAAGCTGTCGGCGCGCAGCGGGCGCGGCTTCACGATCTGCCACTCGTTCTGGTTGTTCTTGCCGAACTCCAGGCCCGGCGTCTCGGCCGAAAGCTCCACCCGCACCAGTTTGTCTGAATCGAAGGTGAGCAGCCGCTTGTCGCGCAGGTCCTTCCACGTCTTGTCCAGGCTCGTCTTCGTATAGCTGGCCATGGTGAAGACGCGCGGATCGCTTTCCAGTTTGACGAAGACGCTCCCGCCGGTCGGCGTGTCGTCGCCCACCAGCAGCTTCGCGGTCTTGCCGTCTTTCTTCGTGAGGCTGACGACCAGGGACGGCGCGGCCAGGCCATACTGCGTCAGGTCGCCCGCCTTCTCCTCGATCAACCGGTCGGAGCTGAGCGAGGAGAACGTGGAGGCAACCGAGTTGACCGCTTCCTGGTCCACGCTTACCGTCTTGGGCGCCGTCAGTTCCCACTTGCCGGAAGCGTTCCGCCGGACCACCGTCGTCTCGGCGTCTTTCTTGGCGATCTCGACCTGCTGAATCTGGTCGGCCGCGATCTCCGCGATCTTCGGCGGCGCGTCCTTGGCCGGCTGGCCTTCCTTGGCTTTCTCGGCGCGGTTCGACCACCAGATGAGCCCGCCGAGCGCCGCCAGCGCCGCGGCGGCAATCAACAGTCCGCGAATCCGCATCGCGCTACCTCCTGCGCCACCAGACCCACAACCCGCCCACCACCACAATCAGCGGCAGGAACACCACGCTGGTGTAGAACACCGTCCGCATCTGCCGCTGCGTGAGCGAAATGCGCCGGTCCTCGGGCTCCTTGGGCCGGATCGAGATCAGGTCCTCGTCCGAACTCAGCCAGTTCATCATGTTGAGGAACAGGTCGCGGTTGCCGTTGAAGCGCAGGATGTTGTTCGCCACCCAGCCCGACGACCCCACCACCACGAACCGCCCCTTCTCGCCTTCCTTGCCGCCCGTGTACGTGCCGGCCGCGCCCAGGGCCAGCGGCCCCTTCTTGTCCTTGTCCGGGTTGATGCGCAATTCCTGCGACGACAGGTTCGAGGTGGCCACGCTGTTGCGCGAAGTGGAGAACAGCTTCTCCGCTGTCGCCTTGTCCGCGGACTTGGTTTCCAGAGTCCGCGCGATGGGAAACGCCGTGGCGACCTCCTTCATCTCGCGCACGATGGCGTGCGACTCGTAGCTGGTGACCAGCGGGACCACTTCGCTCAGGCCGAACAACTGGCCGATACCGCTGGTGTCGATGGCGATGTCCTTGTTCAGCGTCACGCCCCAGCCTTCCAGCGTCTTCACCAGCGCGGCGTTCTCGGCGACTTCCTCGCGCCCCAGCCGCAGCGGGGGATCCAGCATCAGCAGCGCCCGCCCGCCGCCTTCGACATAGGACTTGATGGCGTTGACCGCCGGCTCCACATAGTCGTACCGCGGCCCGGCCACCAGCAGGATCGTGCAATCCTTCGGCACCGAAACCTGCGGCGCCGCGCCCGCCGCCGGCGCTTCGCCGATCTTCACCGTCCCCGCCTTGGCCTCCGCGTCCGGCTTGCCCAGCAGGGAAATCGAGCGGGTCTTGTAGTTGTTTTTTTCCAGCGTCTCTTTAAGCGACGAGTAGCCGTTGCGCTCGGTGTCGTCGAGCGAGTGTTCCCCCGAGCCCGTCACCACGCAGACGTTGCGCTCCCCGCTCTTCAGCGACCGGATCAGCGCCCCGGTGAGTTCCTCCTCCGTCAGGCTCTTGGCCTCTTCCTTCTTGGCGCCCGTCTGTACGAAGATCGTGCCGTAGCTGCGGACTCCCTCGGCCTTGGCGACCTGCGGCTTCTTGTCCGGGTCGATGTACTCCACCGACAGCTTGGGCGACAGGTTGTCGTAGCGGTCCAGCAGGTCCTTGGCGCGCTGGAACTCGCCGGTGCGGTCGAAGTAGCGAATCTTGACGTCCTGCTTCAGGTTCTTGACCACCTTGTCGGTCTGGTCGGAGAGGCTGAAACGCTTGTTGGCCGTGGAATCCCAGCTCTTGGTGTGGCGGTTGGCGAGGAAATTCGCCACGCCCAGGATCGCCACGACGATGGCGATGTACAGCGATACGTATGCCGTGTATCGGGTTTGACGGGTCTTCAGCCAGTCGGTTTTCATTTACGCCCTCCACCGCAGCGATTCCATCGATCGCGCCGTCA
>CAYOTD010000058.1:0-13238 GCA_964406685.1 uncultured Solibacteraceae bacterium
TGGCCGCCAGGCGGTTCAGGATCTGGTAGCTCAGATGGATCGAGTAGGGTGTCAGCCAGAGAGTGCAGGCGGCCGCGGCCAGCATGGCGAGGGTGGCAAACAGCATCACGGGCAACAGCACTTTGCGGCTGGGGAGTCCCCCGGCGCGCATGGCGGTGATCTCGCCGTCGCCGGACATGCGGCTCAGCCCGATCAGCACGCCCACCAGCACGCCCACCGGAATGGTGAAGGTGAGAGCAAAGGGAAGGACCAGGGCGAACAACTGGGCAATCGTGCCGGGAGAGGCCGAGCTGCGCACCATCAGCTCGAACAGGCGGCCGATGCGCTGCAAGGACAGCACGAAGGTGAACAGGACTCCGCCGAGCAGGGCTCCGGTGAAGATCTCGCGGAATACCAGGCGGCCGAGGATCCCCATGATCTATTGCGCCGCGCCGGCCCCCGGCGGCGGAACGACGGGCAGTTTCGGGCGCTCCTCCCGCGGAAGCTCCAACTCGAGGTCGTCGAGCAGGACCGAAGGAGCCACCACCGTCACGCCCGTGATGTAGCCGCCGGCGTCCATCATGGCCAGGGGCGCGCCGTTCTCCATGTATTCAAACACGTGGTTCTCGCCGGAGGCCGCGACCAGGTCCTTGAGCGACCGGGCGTTCAGGCCGCGGAAGCGCAGGCCGCGGACCAACTCCTCCTTGCCGTCCAGGGTGACGCGCCAGGCCAGCAGCGGGACGCTGGTGGGGCGCGCGTTGCCGCCCGACTGGGCGCCGGCCGCCATGCGCCGCAACTCGTCGAGCGAGGCCGAGGAAGGGAAGTCGAGCTTCCGGATCAGAAGGCCGTAGGGCTTGCCCCGCTGGCGGCACATCTCGACGAGCCGGCGCTTGAGGTCGGCCGGGGGCACGGTCTCGCGCGCGCGGACGAACAGGTTGCCGGGGAGAGCGACCTTGGCGCCGTAGGGTCCGGGCAGGCGGGCGCGGCCGTTGGAGCCTTCGAAGCCGCGCACCGGCTGGCGGGTCAGCAGGAAGCTCTTCAGTACGCCCGCTTCGACCGCGGTGACCGGTTTGGGCGCCACGCCCTCGATGTCCACCAGGAAGTGGCCGAACAGGGGGCGGCCGCGCCACTCCTGCTGCGTGGGGTCGTCCACCACGTCGAGCCATTCCGGCAGGATGCGCGCGCCGAGGCGGCCTTCGAGCTCGCCTTCCAGAATCGGCGCGGGGCGGCCCGGCACGGAGACCGGGCGGCGCGTCATGCGCAGGTTGCGGCCGAGCAGTTCGGCGAACATCTGCGCGGCCGCCTGGCCTTCCAGCAGCACGGGTCCGGAATAAGACTCGGCGGCGGGAGCATCCACCAGCGCGGCGACGTTTTCGGCGACGGTGCGGACGGCGCGTTCCAGTTCGCTGTCGGGGACGGCCGGGGCGGATTCGGTCCAATGCAGCACCACGGCGTCGCGCACCGGCATGCCGTCGGCGGCCTGGCCCCAGGCGCGTACCCGCAGCCAGGCCATGTGCTCGGGCACCTTGACTTCGGCGCCCTCGGAGTTCACCAGGTAGAAGTCGGACTGGCTGGCGCCGAAGTCCACGCGCGAGTCGAGGACCTTGGGATAGGCGCCAAACAGCGCCGATAGGGATCGCACGCGGCGTTCCCACCCGGCGCGGTCGGGGCGGCGGCGGGGCTTGTCGACGACCAGGCGGGCCGGATCGGCGCGGGCGAAATCGTTCAGCTTCTCGGTTTCGGTGACGTTGCGCAGAGCCGCGCGCTTGGCGGCCAGGGCCTCGACGGCACCCTTGTAGGTGCGGTCGGTGAGCAGCCAGAAGGAGTGGCGCAGGGCGGGCAGGTCGTCCTCCAGGGGCAGTTGCTCGGCGTCGAACCGCGCGCCGGGGGCGAAGGCGGCGTAGATGGAGTTGGTGTTGTCGAACTTGTAGTCGCCCACGCGGACCTGCACGCGCGGGACGCGGATGCGGTCCAGGCGGGAGGAGATCAGGCCGCCGAGGGACGCCGAGGCGGAGAACAGCTCGGTGTCGTCGACGGCGTACTCGATGAAATAGGGCGGATCGAGGTTGACGACCTTGAGGGCGCGGGAACGCTCCAACTCCTCGCGCATGGCGCGCAGCATCGCGCCGGGGTTCTGGGCGGCGAGGGGGAGGCAGGCCGCAAGCATCGCCAGGAGGGACTGGAGCCTGCTCATCGCGGGCCTCCGGCGGCGGCGGGGGAGGGCAGCAGCGGCGGCCGGTCGCGCGAAGCCTCCTTCTTCTGAATCTCGATTTCGGAGACCAGCAGGGCGGGCGCCACCACCGACACGGGCACGTTGCCCGATTCGGCGCCGCAGTACCCGTTGAAGACTTCCCGTTTGTCGGAGGTAGCCAGGATTTTGCCGAAGCTGGCCAGCGGGGTCCCGACGATGTCCACGCCGCGCACCATCTCGTCGGGCCGGCCGTCGGGGTAGACGCGGTAAACCACCAGCGGGATCACTTTGAACGCCTGCACGCCGCGCCGGCCGGTGGTGGTGAAGCCGCCGGTGACCAGCTTGAAAAAGTAGCCGTAGGGCTTGCCCTGGCGGCGGATCTCATCCCCGAGCATGACGCGCAGGTCGCGGTCGGACACCATTTTCGTGGATTCCACCAGCAGGTTCGACTGGCGCGAAACCACCTCCGCGCCGGCCTGCCGGCGGCCGTGGCCGTTGGAGCGGGCAAAGCCGCGAATGGGGGAACGGGACATCAGGAAAGTCTTCAGGATGCCGTTTTCGACCAAGTTCACCTGCTGCGCCTTGACGCCTTCGTCGTCATAGGGGTACCAGCCGTTGAGGTCGGTTCCTTCCATGCTGCGGCGAGTGGGGTCGGCGGTGAGGGAGAGGAAGGGGGGAAGAACGGGCTGGCCGATGCTGTTGGTGAAGGGCGGGTCGGCGGGGTCGGCCGGCTGGCGGTGGCCGTCGCGGCGGGGGACGCGGTGGCCGAAGATCTCGTGGAAGAAGACGCCGGCGGCGCGGCCGGAGAGGATGGCCGGGCCGACGAAGGGCTCGACCACAGGCGCCCGCGTCAGGGCGGTCAGGTCGGCGGCGACGCGCTCGACGGCCGAGGCGAGAACGGCGTCCTTCGGCAGCCGGGAGTCGTTCTCGGCGTCGAAGATTTCCGTCGTCTCGAGAGTCATTCCGTCGGGGGCTTTCCCCTGGGCGGCCACGGCCGCGCGGGCGTAGCCGCGTCCGAACTGGATCTTCGTGCCTTCGCTGGACACCAGCCAGCGGTTCTCGCGCTGGGCCATCAGGGAAACCGAGCCCGAGACCACGGCCGGGTGTTTGGCAAACAGCAGCGAGAGCTTGCGCAGGCGGGTGCTCCAGTCGCCCGAGACGCTCAATTCAGCGAGGCGCTCGGAGTAGACGGAGGGCTCTTCCGCGGAGAAGTCGTCGGAGGAATCCTCCGCGCTCAGCTTCACCTGGGTGCTGGTTTTGAGAGTGATGAGGCGTTGGGCGGCGGCGCGATAGACCCGGTCGGTCTCCAGCCAGAGGCGGTTGCGGATGGAGGCGGGGTTGTCTTCCAGGGAGATCGCCACGCCGGAGGTGAACTGGGGCCGTTCGCCGGCGATACGGTGGTAGTTGTCCAGTTTGGGGCTGCCCACGCGGACGCTGACATCCAGATGGCGGCCATGGTTCCGGTTCTGGAGGACGAGGGCGCCGCGGGAGGCGACCAGTACCTGGCGATCGCTCTCGATGACCGAATAGGAGATGAAGTAGGGCGGAGGATCGGCTTTTTCTTTTAGAATGCGAAAGTTGCGCTCCAACTCCTGAGTCAGGATCTGGATCAGGGAGGTGGGTTGCGCCCACAGACTTCCGCCGGACAGAAGGACCGCCACGGCAGGAAGAAGGCACCGCACGCCAACAGGATAGCAGAGCCCAACCGGGGCGGGAGCCGGCGGGAGGTTACATCTCGGGCAGAGTGATGACGCCGCGGTCCTTAAGACCGGTTAGGGCGAGGCCGTAGCGTCCCCGCACACCGGTTTTCTCGAAGATGTGCTTCAGGTGGATCTTGACGGTACCGGGGCGGATGCCGAGTTCGCTGGCGATTTCGCGATTCTTGAGGCCCTGCTCGATCAGTTCCATGACCTGGCGCTCTCGCGGGGTCAACTCCGAGCGAGGGTATCGGCCATTGCGGGCGGATTCCCGGAAGATGTTGTCCTCCATCCAGTTGGAGCCGGCGGCGACGGTGCGCAGGCAGGCAATGACGGAGGAGACCTCGGCGGTTTTGCGAAGGATGCCGCGGGCGCCGGCCTGGAGCAGGCGGAGGGCTTCGGCGTCGGTCATCGAGACGCCCCAGACCACGACTCCCAGGCCCGGGGAAAGCTCGTGCAGGCGGGTCAACTGGTCGACGACGGCCGGCAGGCCGAGGGCCTTATCCAGAACCAGGACGGAAGGGTGCAGGGCGCGGACCAGGTTTTCCAGCGCTTCGATGGTATCGGTGGCTCCGGCGAAGACGAAGTCGGGGCAGTTTTTCAGCAAGGTTCTCAGCCCCTCGATGGTGACGGGCTGAGTCTCGCACGCGGCGACCGACTTGGATTCTGCGGTCATCGAAATTGGCAAGGCCATAGTTTCAAAGGGTTGACGCATGGCCCGGTCATCAACAAACCGGCCTGTGTTGCTTATCGGCAGCGTCTCTCATTGGTTTAGTCGTCAACGAGGGGCGATACTCTCATGTTTTGAGGCGGCGCCGCCGATGTAGGGGGATGAGAAGGCCGTTGGCGGCGGCAGATCCGAGACAATGAACCCTTCTGAGGCGAAAAGGAAGATCGGCGGCTGGAAGGCAGTGTTGGTTTCGCCCAGCCGCGGGATGCGCACCGAACTGCTCCCGTTACTGGCACAGAATCTTCCTCTGGTGCCGGTGTACGAGATGGAGACCTATCCGACGCGCTCGATGCTGGCCGACGTGGTGCGGGAGCGATCGGCGAACCTGTGTTTTCTCGACGTGGTTTCGGACCCGGAGCGTGGCCTGGCGCTGATCTCCGACCTGCTGGACATCGACCCCAACATGCAGGTAGTGGTACTGATGATGGGCAAGGAAGTCGACCTGCTGCGGTACCTTCGGGCGGGCGCGACCGAGTTCTTGTTGAGTCCGTTCAGTGTGGACCAGATTCAGGCCGTGGTGGGCCGGTTATCCAAGGTCAACCCGAGAGGGATGGGCGGGGACGACCAGGCGCGGGTGGTGTGCGTGATTCCGGCGAAAGGCGCCTGCGGCGCCAGCACGATCGCCTGCAACCTGGCCCATCAATGGAAGCGGAGCGGCTGCAAGCGGGTCCTGCTGGCGGATCTGGACCCGCTGACGGGCACGCAGGGGTTCCTGCTGAAGATCAAGTCCTCCTACAGCTTCGTCGACGCCGTCAGCCAGAACGTGACTCTCGACGCCGACGTCTGGCGCGCCCTGGTGACCACCGTCAACGGGATCGACGTGCTGCTGTCGCCGGAGAATCCGGTGGACGCGATCCACGGCGCGCGGGACGCCACGGCGCTGGTGGAGTTCACGCGCCAGACTTACGACGCGGTGGTTCTGGACGCGCATGGAGCCTACGACGAGTGGAGCCTGGCCCTGGCCCGGCTGTGCGACGATCTGATCCTGGTGGCCACCAACGAACTGCCGGCGCTCCAGGCGGCGCAACGGGTGCTGGCGTACTACGATCACAACCGGGTGGACCGCTCGAAGGTCCGGCTGGTGATCAACCGCTACAACCGCGAGGTGGGTTTGAGCCGGGAGATGATCGAGACGGCGCTCCAGTCCGAGATCTACCACCTGATGCCGAGCGACTACGAGGCGGTGCAGAAGGCCCTGATCGAAGGCAAGCTGATTCCCGCCGGCAGCGCGTTCGGCAAGGGCCTGGCCGCCCTGGCGGCGCGTCTGCGGGGCAGCGGCCAGGTTTCCGCTTCCCCCGAGCCGGAGCGATCCGACGGAATCGGCGGGTTGTTCTCGATGTTCCTGCGGCGCTGAGCCGGTACGCCGAGGGGACGTGCGCGCCGCTGTCTGGCGGTCGCAAGTGTACGAATGGGCGATTCTCAGCAGACAAATCCGCACGAATAGGTCCGTATTTTGATATGTATCATTGGCTTGTTTTCTCCAAGATAGCGCGGTAGACTGCGGCGTGGAGGAAGGCCATGGGGAGAATGGCGAGGGTGCTCCCAGCCGTGCTCGTGCTCCTTGTGCTCCCGGGAGGGCCTTGGCGGATGGCATTCGGAGTCGAATGCAACGAGCAGGTCGCCGCTCAGAATTGGGTGCAGCGGTGCATTGAGGGATGGTGGTGTGAGAACTGGGATTGCGGCGGCTGCCCCGAGTGCATTTCATACTGCACCTGCGACCAGAATGTCCTCTGCCAATGCATGTACCAGTGGTGGCTGACCTACTGCTGGAACCAAGACTGCGGCGGTGGGGGGATTGGCGGGCTGCGCCCGGCATCAGGGTTCTTGCCTGGGACCTGCGATTCCGGCGGAGGGATTCCTGGGAACACGTCCCGGTTGAACGCCGCCACATGGAGGCCGGGTGGGGCTGCGGGGCGAGGACGATGAAAGGGCCAAGAGCGCGGCTGCGGGGATTGGTACTGGCGTGGGTGGCCCAGGCTTTCTGCGGCGAGTTCCAGCTTGAGGTTATCCAGCGCACATCGATCGGGGTGCTTCCCGAGACCGGAATCACGCGCGCTTCCGTATGTTCCAACGGCATGGTGGTTGTGACCCATAACAGCGGAGAACTGACGCTGGTGGACGGGCAGGGCCGTGTGCTGCTCCACCGGCGTGTGTTCGCCGAGCTTGAGGGCGCCGTGGCGAGCGGGTGTGACGATCGGGGAAACCTGTACATCTCGGCGAAGGATGGGATGGTGCGGGTTTACTCGGTTTCTTCTTCGGGGGAGCCAGCCCTACAAAGGAGCTTTCGGATTGCGGGAGGACCGAACCGCTTTCTGCTGTCCGGGCACCAGCTTTATGTCGTCGGCTTGGCACGGGCCGGCAACAAGAGCGTCTTCCTGAGGCGATTCCGAGTCCCGGACGGGGAGTTACTAGGGGTGCCGACGGTGGAACTCTCCCTTGGCCGGGGAGCGCAGTTGAACCAGTTGCTGTTGAACGGTTCTCTGCTGCGGCTTCCCGACCGGGACGAGGTGCTCTACCTGCCTGCCAACCCGCTGGAGTTCTGGTCCTTCGATGCCAGCGGGCGCGCGCTGGCGAGGAAGCGGCCAGTTGGCAGTGAGCTCCAGGACGCCGAACTGGGAGCGTTGTTGGGCGCCACGCCGGTCAACTGGAAGGCGTTTGACTGGGTCCGGAATGGCGCAGTCCTTTCGGACGGCAGAGTGCTGGTGCAGATCATATTGGGAAACAGGCCGGGCGGCAACCGGAGCTTCCTGGAGATCTTCGACGCGGAGCTGAACGCCGTTGCCGCCAGGGTGCCGGTCTCATTCGATTTTGGGTTCCTGCTCGGCGCGGACCGCTCGGGGCATCTCTACTCGGCCAACCTGAGGATTGGGGGCAGTTCGGTGGTCAAGACAAGGCTCGTGGAGCGATAGAGCGGGATTCCGGACCGGTTCCGAAGTTATGAGCACTGGCAGGATGGGTGCTCAGGCTTCGTTGATCGTGCCGCGGCAGTCCGGGGCGCCGCAGCGGCAGGCCTCCGCCGGCATCTTCCGGGAGAAGCGGTAGTCGAGGGTGAGTTCTTCGCCGGGTTCGATCTCGCGCAGGCTGAAGTAGAGGATGTGGCCTTTCAGGATGCGGGCGGCGAGGTTGGGGCGGCAGGAGGGATTGATGTACTCGGCTCCGCTGCCGCCGCGGGCGCCGTCAAGGGTCCAGTAGTCGTCGAGGGCGAATAGGTAGGTGATCCCCGGGCGGTCGCGGCGTTTGGCCTCGCGGCGGGAGATCCGTTCGCCCGTGTATTCGATCACCTTGCGTCCTTTGGGGATGCGCTCGGCGGTGTAGACACCCCACCCGTGAATCTTCGACCGCTTGCGGCGAAGCAGAAAACAGGCGCGAATGGGACGGGCAGCCGCCGAAGGCGGCCGGGGTGGGCGGGCCAGGCTAGAACTCTTCCTCCTTAGACTGCTTCTTCTTCTTCTTCTTACGCCGCATAATGATGACGACAACGATCAGGACGGCCAGAACTCCGCTGACCAACTGAACTACGGTTTCCGGTGCCACGTGGCAGTATCCTCCAAGAACCTCGAAGTAACATCTAACCCGGATTGGCGCCCAAAGGCGCGTCTCAGGCGGACTTCTTCTTCAGCACCTCGACCAACTCGCGGACGGAGGCGGCGCTTTTCTGAAGCGCGGCCGACTCAGCGGGTGAAAGCTGAATCTCGTAGATCTTTTCGACACCGGCCGCTCCCAGCTTTACAGGGACGCCGACGAACAGGCCGTCGATACCGTATTCTCCCTCCAGCAGCGCGGCGCAGGGAAGGACCTTCTTCTTGTCCTTGAGTATGGATTCCACCATCTCGACGGCGGCGGCCGAAGGGGCGTAATAGGCGCTACCGGTCTTGAGGTGCTTGACGATCTCGGCGCCGCCGTCGCGGGTGCGCTGCACCAGGCGGTCGATGACGTCCGGAGCGGCCAACTCGGTCAGGGGGATGCCGGACACGCTGGCGAGGCGGACGAGGGGAACCATGGTGTCTCCGTGCCCGCCCAGCACCATGGCCGTCACGTTCTCCATCGAGACATCCAACTCCCCGGCGATGAAGGTGCGGAAGCGGGCGGTGTCGAGGATGCCGGCCATGCCGACGACGCGGTTGCGGGGGACCTTGGAGACCTGGGCCGCGGTCCAGCACATGGCGTCCAGCGGATTGGTTACCAGGATCAGGATCGAGTCGGGCGAGTACTTGACCGCCTCCGCGGTGGCCGCGCGGACAATGTCATAGTTGGCCAGGAGCAAATCGTCGCGGCTCATACCCGGCTTGCGCGGCAGGCCGGCGGTGATGACCACGATGTCGGAACCCGCGGTCGGTGCGTAGTCGTTGGCGCCGGTGATGCGGACGTCATAGCCCTCGACGGGTCCCGATTGCAGAATGTCCAGTCCCTTGCCCTGCGGGATGCCCTCGACGACGTCGACCAGGACGACGTCGGCCAGTTCTTTTCCCGCGATTCTTAACGCGCAGTTGGCGCCGACGTTCCCGGCGCCGACAACCGTCACTTTCTTTCGCATCGCATTCCCCTTTCGATGAAACAACAGCACTGGAGATTATAGCGAGTTATCGGATCGGCGTCTGCATGCGCGGATTGCAGGAGGGCCAGGGGGCGAAACTGAGAACCCGGTCGGACCGCGCCACCCACAGCAGGAGAGGGTCATCCTTGCCGTATTCGAGGGTGTAGATGACGCCGGTCTCGCAGGAACGGGTCTTGGAGATACGGGCGGCGGCGGGGTCGCCGCGCGGGTTCTTCGGCCCCCAGTCCTCCAGGAAGCGGTCGAACTGGTAGTCGCGGCAAGGGGTGGAGGGGCCGCAGCCCCAGAGCTGATAGGCCGCCTGATAGTCCTGCTTGCGGAGCAGATCCAGGAACAGGCGCATCTGGCGGTCCTCGCGCCAGTTGCGGAACATGAAGTAGAGGACGCCGGAGACGACCAGCAGAACCAGGACGGCGATGACGGCTCGTTTGACGATCCGCTCGCGCTTCTCTTCTCCTACGCCGTACGAGTCAAGATAACCAGCCACGGCCGGTCTCCGATCGCTCCTCTATTTCGCCGGGTAGGCCTTGTCGTAGGCGGCGGTGGCGTCGGCCGTGATGTCGAGCGCGGTTTTGAAGAAGTACGTATTAGCGGCCTCGACGACCACGTCAAACCCCTTCTCCTCGGCGAGTTTCTTCACCACATCCGTCATGCGCTGGCCGCTGCGGCCCAGGATCTCGTTGCGCTCGCGATCCACGTCGCTTTGCAGGTCTTCGGTGAGCCGCTGCAAGTCCCGCTGCTTCTTCTGGCCCTGCGCGACCATGTCCTGCTCGGCCTGGGGCGTCAGCTTTCCCTGGAGATTCTGCAACTGCTGCTGCAAACTCTGAATCTCTTTCTGAAGCTTTTCGGCCTGTTCCTGGCGGGGGCGGTACTTGGCTTCCAGATCCGCCTGCGCCTTCTTGATTTCCGCCGTGTCGATGACGGCCTTTTGAAGGTTGATGACCGCGACTTTCGTCTGCGCCGAAGCGGCGGCTCCGAGAAACAGGCAAACGGCGGAAGCCACCGACAGACGAATCCGGTTGGATGCGAACATGTTGCAAAATCTCCTTGCTGTAGCTACGGGTTAGGGTAGCACAGAATGCGGCGCTTACGCGCCGCGCGGCATCAACGCCGCCCTACAGGGCTGCCAGGACCTCCTTGAGCAGGTAGCGGGCGCCCTCGACGCCGTCCCAGGGGCCGTCTTCGTATTCCAGGGCGAAGATGCCCTTGAACCCGGCGGCGGTCATGATGCGGACGCAGCGCTGCACGTCCACTTCTTTCCAACGGTTCCAATACTTGGCGTGGACGGTTTCGTGCGTGTAGGGGGCCAGGGCCGCCAGGCCGTGATAGAGCATGTACTCGTGCTCCCAGTTGCAGAAGTCGGGGGAAGCCTCGCAGAAAGGATGATTCACCTCGTCGAGGATGATGCGCACGTGGATAGGGTCGGCGCTGAGGCCCCAGTGGTTCTCGATGGTGACCTTGACGCCGAGCTTGCCGCCGTAGTCGGCCATCTCCTTGAAGGACTCGATGGCGTTGGACAGGAGCTTGACGATCTCGTCGTTGCGGGGATAGTCGCGGGTGGCCGTGGCGCCGGGGACGATGCGCGGTCCGCCGGTGTTGACGCGCATGGTGCGGGCGCCGAGTTGCGCGGCGGCGTCAAACCACCGCTTGGCCACGGCGATGCCGGCCTTGCGCTTGTCCGCGTCGAGGTCGCAGATATCGCGCGGGGCGTTGTTGGAGATGTGATGGCACCGGACGCCGGTCTTGGCCATGTTGGTGGCGAGGGTGTCCAGCCACTTCTTGGCCGGCCCGGCCCAGGGGTCGAATTCGAACATCTCGCGGGTGGCGCCGCCGAAGCTGACGGCGGTTTTGGTGAACATGCTGTCGTCGCTGAAATCGCCGAACAGCGACGACCACAGGTCCATATGCGTGACGCCGGGAAAAGTGTCGCGCGTGAACTGCGGGAAGTCCAGCATGGTGATTTCGCCGTACTTCTTCTTCATCGCTTCGGCCTGCGGGTTGGCGCGCTGGCCGCGGGATTTGAACAGCGACCGAACGGGCCAGGTGTTGGAGGCGATGCGGCTGAGTTTTTCGGCGGGGCTCAGCGGGCGGGCGCTGGCGGCGGCGGCCGCGAAGGTCCCACCGACGGTTTTGAGGAATCCCCTTCGCGCGGCGCTGACGTTGTTCCGGTTTGCCATAGAGACCATCATAGCGATTCGACCTGGCGTTGCAGGTCGCGGCGCAGGAAAAAGAAGTAGCTGATCAGCAGCAGGCCGGCGGCCACGAGGAACAGCGCGCCGATGCCGGCAAAGACCCCGGCCAGGCCGAAGTCGCGCTTGAGCAGGCCGGTGAGCATGACGCCGATGCCGCCCGCCATCGAGGCGCCGGTGTTCATGAAGCCGACGGCGGTGGAGCGCAGCCGCGGGGCCACCACGTCGCACAGCACGGGGTTCTCGTTGGACTGGCCCAGGCCGCGGAAGAAGGAGAAGGCGAAGATTCCCGTGCTGGCCAGGAGGAAACCGGGGCGGCCGAGAAAAGCCAGCAGGAAGGGCGCGGCCACGATGTAGCACAGGCTCTGGAACAGGACGCGGTAGCGCGCGCTGCGGCGCGCCAGCCAGTCGGAGAACAGGCCGCCGGCGGCGATGCCGAGCGTGGTGGCGGCCTGGAGCAGGAAGGTGCCGGCGAAGCCGGCCGCGGCCAGCGACATCCCGAAGGTCTCGCGGTAGAACAGCGGCAGCCAGTTGAAGAAGCTCCACACGCCCACCCCGGCCAGCATGGCCTTGCCGACCAGGAGGAGATAGGAGGGGATTCGGATGAGGGCGGCCAGGCTTTCCCGCAGCGGGGGCGCGGCGGGGCGGCGGGCGGCCTGGGGCGCCTCGCGCAAGGCGAAGAAGCAGAAGGCGGCGAACAGCGTGCCCGCGGCGCCGAGCACCCAGAAACCGGGCCGCCAGCCGAGATGGTCGCCCAGGTATCCGGCCAGAGTGCCGCCGGCCACCAGCCCCATGTTCAGGCCGACGGAGTGGATGCTCATGGCGGTGGCGCGGGTGGGAGTATCGTGATGGTCGGCCAGCAGGGGCGTGGCGGCGGGCAGGTAGGCGGATTCGGCCAGCCCCAACAGCGCGCGGCAAAGCAGGAGCTGCCAGAAAACGCCGGAGAAGCCGGCGGCGGCTGTGACCAGGCTCCAGGCGGCCAGGCTCAGGGCCACCATGCGGCCGCGCGGGACGCGGTCGGCCAGGAAGCCGGCCAGAGGCGAGCAAAGCGCGTAGCACCACAGGAAGACCGAACCGAGGCTGGCGAGGGCGACGTCGGAAAGTCCCAAGTCGGAGCGCAGCAGCGGGAAGACCGCCGAGATGGCGGCGCGGTCGGCGTAGTTGATGGCGGCGGCGACGGCGAGGATGGCCGCCACCGCCCAGCGATACTCAATGCGCGGCAAACAGGCCTTCCTCGCGCATGAAAGCGGCTACCCGCTCCAGGGCGGCCGGGTCGGGCCGGCGGTCCATCTGCGCCATGAAGTTGCGGCAGATGCCACCGAGGTCGAGCACCGTCTTGACGGCCTGGAGGCGGAGCGTGGTGGATTCCTGGGGGCGGGATTCAAGCAGGCCCCAGACGCGCATCAGGCGCTGGATGCGGGCGTGCAGCGCTTTGAAGGTCTCGATGTCGTGGGCGCGCGCGGCATCCCAGGCGTCGACGAAGACGCGGGGCGCGAAATTGGCCACCGAAGGGACCGCGCCGGCGGCTCCGAACAGCAGGCTGGGCACGGTGAGCAGCTCGTTGCCGTGCAGGTAGGCGAAACCGGCGCGGCCGGCCAGGCGCGCCAGGATGTCGAGCGTGCGCGCCATGTCCGACACCGTGTCCTTGATCCCCGCGATGTTGGGGTGGTCGGCCAGCCGCTCGACGGTGGCCGGCTCCAGGTTGTTGTTGGTGCGGAACGGCATGTTGTAGGCGATCAGGGGCACGGGGCTGCGGTCGGCGATGGCGGCGAAGAACTCCACCATCTCGTCCTGCGAGGCGCGGAAGTAGAAAGGGGTGAGCGCGGCCACGGCGGCGGCGCCGAGCGAGGCGGCGCGCGCGGCTTCCTCACGGGCCTGCTCGATGCAGTTCGACGAGATA
>CAYOTD010000059.1:0-10835 GCA_964406685.1 uncultured Solibacteraceae bacterium
CTCAACGGCGGCCGGCGGGCGCCCGGCCAGCGGCATGGCCGCGCGCACCACTTCGCCGACCACGATCAACGCGGGTCCGGCGATGGCGTCCACGTCAACCCGGCTCTCGATGTCGGCGAGCGTTCCCAGCACGCGGCGTTGGCGCGGCGTGGTGCCATCCGCGATCAGCGCGATGGGCGTGGACGGCGCCCGTCCGTACTGCACGAGCTTCCCGGCCACCTGCCCGAGCAGCGTCTTGCCCATCAGCAGCACCAGCGTATCGGGACCTTGCGCCATGCGCCGCCATTCGCTCTCACCAAGCGGCATCCCGTTGCGGCGATGCAGGCTGAAGAC
This sequence comes from uncultured Solibacteraceae bacterium, assembly GCA_964406685.1. Classification (GTDB taxonomy): domain Bacteria; phylum Acidobacteriota; class Terriglobia; order Bryobacterales; family Bryobacteraceae; genus JACQZT01. The sequence continues at coordinate 334 of CAYOTD010000059.1, forward strand.
GCCGAGCGACGCCGCGCCGCACTCGCGGTCGGTGACCGGAATGCCGGCACACGCCGGCACCGCCGCGATGCTGCTCACACCGGGAACGACTTCGTGCGCGATCCCCGCCGCGGCCAGCGCGCGCATCTCCTCGCCGCCGCGGCCGAAGATCATCGGATCGCCGCCCTTCAATCGCGCGACTCTGCGCCCGGCGCGCGCCAGTTCGATCATCATCGCGTTGATCTCCGGTTGCAGATGCCGGCAGCGGCCCTTGCGCTTGCTGACGTCGATCCGTTCGGCGCGATGGCAGTAGAGGTCCAGAACGGCGGGGTCCACCAGACCGTCGTGAATCACCACGTCGGCGGCCGCCAGGCATACGGCGGCTTTCACCGTCAGCAATCCCGGATCGCCCGGCCCGGCGCCCACCAGCCACACGAAGCCCTCCCCCGCCGGCTTGTCCGCCACGCACGCGGAAAGACGCTCGGCGCTGCGCTTGAACGCCGCGGCCAGAGCGGGGTCGGCGCCATCGGTGGCAAAGGACACCGACAGACTGCCGCAGCGCAACGTGGCGGGGAAGGTGACGTCGGAATCCCCGGCCGAATCCGCCCGCAGCACCAGCGCCGGAAGCCTCCGCGCGTCTTCCGCCACGCGGCGGTTCACATTGCAGTCGTTAGTGGCCGCGATCACCAGGAATGCGCCATCGAGCATCCCCGGTCCGTAGCAGTCTGCAATCCAGTTGACCGCTGAACAACCCCAGATTTCGTCGGGCGCAAGGCTCGGCGAAATGACCCGCACCCGTGCGCCATGCTCCACCAGGGTCCTGCATTTGCGGCGGGCCACCTTGCCGCCGCCGACCAGCGCGCAGAGTCGATCTCTGACGTTGAGGTTGACCGGCAACAACACTCCATCTCCAAAAACAAAAAGCCCCGGCGCCTCTCAAGAGGGCCGGGGATGCCGTTTTCCATCCGCTGGTCGATGCAGAGCTGCTGGTTGCCGGCCCCAGTCCACGAGGACCATGCTCGCACTGCATCGGTTGGGCAGGTCTTCTGGCTCCCGGATCTTCCTACTGGCCGCGCCTTCCCATCCAACCTGGACAGTGGCATCGCAAGCGGCGTTCGTCACCGGTTACAGCGGCGGGTCCGCGACGGATTTGCACCGTCTTCCCCAAAAGCTCCTTTCGGAGCGCCCAAGCCAAGAGGGTATCAGATTCCCACCGGCGATGTTCACGCCAGCGCGAACTCGGTGAGCAGGGGCATTCCGAGGCCGGCCAACTGCGCACGGGTGCGCGCTTTCCAGCCGTCCGGCGCGGAAGGCGGAAACAGCAGCGCCAGCACCGTTCCCGAGTGGGCCGCCGCGACGCCATAGCCGCCTCTCCGTTCCACCATCTCGATGATCTCTTCCAGGCGCGGTTTCGGCAGGTACGGCTGGTTGAGACGCGCCGAGGCGGAGGCGATCTCGCCGATGGCGGCCGGATCGGCATTCAGAAACGCCAGTCGGAGACGCTGACGCAGATCCTCGAAGGCTTCCAGTTCCCAGTCGGAATAGCGCGGGCGCGCAAGGGTCAACGTGGTCACGATCGATTCCGGTTGCGTATCGATCACCATCACATGCAAAGGCGGAAATCCGCCCGGCAGCGCTTCCTCCACCTCACCTTCGCGATGACGGAAGATCGCCGGAAAAGGAAGCGCCGGGCCGTCGGAAGCGCCCTCGGCCTGAACGGCCAGCCGCGCCAGTGCGGTCTCGTCGAGCGGGCTGCGCAGATAGAAACGCAAGGCCCGGAGAGTGGCCGCCACGTCGGCCGTCGACGAACCGCAGCCCTTGGCGACGGGGATATTCGAAACGATGCGGACCTGGCACTCGGGCTCCCGGCCCAGTTCGGATTCCACCAGCAACCGCGCCGCGCGAAGGGCCTTCCACGCCCAGGCCGGATCAACCGACACGGACTGGCCTGGCGTGGGTACGATCTCCGCCCTGCTCACGAAGGTGGCAGCGGGCAGCGAGCACAGAAAACGGTGGATGCCATCCGCGCCGCGGAAGGCGCCTTGAAGGATCTCGCCCGCATGTCCGATCGCCGTTGCCGCCGCCTTCATCCGCGCGGTTCGCCGCGGCGCCGGCTCCGAAAGGGATATTCCCATCGCGAAGTTGTCATCCCCGCCCCTCCATGGTACAAAGGAATCGATCCGGTGACTCCGCCCGACGGCGGAATCCAATAGGGAATCCGGTGAGAATCCGGAGCTGCCCCGCAGCGGTAAATGGGAACGAACGCCGCACCGGGCACTGGCTGCTGATGCAGTTGGGAAGCCGCGGCAAGTAGGTTACGCTTTACGCCCACAAGTCCGAAGACCTGCCGGACCACTCGCGCATGGCGCGAGTTGAGGTATCTGGCCCTCGCGGGAGAGGCGGAGACTTGAGCCGGCCACGGACATTATCCCCGAAAAGAAGCCGCCGGCAGGCGGAAACAACGATTCTCCCTCGCGCCAGTGCCGTCTTATCCGACTCGCGAAAGGAGAGTCCCCATGGTCCTCAGAAGCTTCACCGCAATCCTGTTTACCGCTCTGTTCCTCTCAGCCGCGGATCAGCCGCCCGCCGACAAACCGAAGCCGCCCGAGCCGAGTGACCCGTTCCTGGTGAAGACCGCCATTGTGGTTACCGCGACCCGCGATGAAGTGGAGATCGCAAAATCGCCGGCCGCCACCAGCGTCATTACGTCCGCCAGTTTCGAGCGCCGCAACATCCTCATGCTCGACCAGGCGTTGAACATGACCGAGGGCGTCGCCGTCTTCCGGCGCGACGGCATCTCGGACGGCATGTCGGGAGTTGGCATGCGAGGCTTCGCCGGGCGGGGTAGCGCGCAAGTGAGGACTCTCGTGCTGGTCGATGGCCAGCCCGTCAACGAAGGTTACGAGGGCAGCGTGAATTGGGCGGTGATCCCGGTCAGCGAAGTCGATCGTGTCGAAGTTGTAAGAGGCCCCTTCTCCTCTCTGTACGGCGGCAGCGCCATGGGAGGCGTTGTGAACGTCCTGACACGCCCCATCGACAAGACACAAGCCGATTTCATGATCCGCTACGGCTCTCTGGACACGCTTGCCTATCAGGCGCGCGCCAGCAAGCGCTTCTTCGACCGGTTGGGACTCTCGCTGGCTTATGACCGCCTTCAGGTGGGCGGCTTCCAGGCACAGGACGTCTTGGTTTCCGGCGCTTCGGCCACCACCGGAATCATGGCCACCGGAGCCATCCCTTGGATGACACCCACTGGCGGACAGACCGTGCAGGTTGGCCTCCGCGGCGCAAACTGGTGGAACCTGCACACCTGGCGTAGTCGCGCCGAGTACTCGCTGTCCTCGACGACATCGCTGTTCTTTCAATGGATTCATCACCGGCGCGACGACGGCAGCGACGACTACAACTCGTTTCTTCGGGATGCCTCCGGCGCCGTGGTGGACAAAGGCGCCTACCTCGTCGATACAGGAGGGCTCAAACGGATCACCGTCAGCCCGAACAGTTTCCTCGGCGGACAGGGCGGTTTGCGCACGCGCATCTACAACGCGCGGCTGCTGAAATCCTTCGGCGGCTTCAACACGCTCCAGCTCTCCGCCGGTTTGCTGGATACCCCCTCGGACTTCAGTGTCACCCTCAACAGCGACGCGGTCCGCAACGGAGGCTCCGGGAATGTGGCCGACCGCAGGGGCCGCGGCTGGCACGGCAACGCCCTCTTCGGCACTCGTGTGGCCTCGCGCCATCAGGTTTCCGCCGGCGCCGAGTTGCGCCGCGACGACAGCCGCAGCAACGAGTGGCTGTTGCCGAACTGGACGTCTGTGGAGGATCGCTCCCGTCTGACCGCGATCACGCAAGGGAAGTCGCTGACCACGGGCGTCTACGGTCAGGACCGGATCTCGGTCACCGACCGCCTCAACCTGGTCCTCGGCGGACGCTATGACTACTGGCGCACCTGGGACGGCATGACGGACCGCTTCACCACCGCGGCCATCTCTCCCTTCGCCGCCCGCTCCAAGGGTTCTTTGAGCGGCAAGGTGGCCGCCGTCTACCAGGCCCCCGGCGCTTTCACCCTCCGCGCCAGCGTGGGCACGGCGTTCCGGAACCCCAGCATCTTCGAACTCTATCGTTCCTCGACTGTGCTGACGATTCAACTCGTTCCCAATCCCGACCTGAAGCCGGAGTACCTCACCAGTTGGGAACTCGGGGTTCGCCGGCCGATCGGCAGCCGCGTCAGCATCGAAGGCGCCTACTACGAGAATCGCGTGGACGACCTCATCTACCGCTCGCGCGACCTCGTGGCCGACCCGAGCGGCCGTATCCGCCCGCTTCTGAACGCCGGCAACAGCCGCACGCGAGGCATGGAGGCGGCCGTACAGGCCCGGATTCTCCCCTGGCTCCTCTGGCGTGCCAACTACACACTTCAGGACTCCGTGATTACCTCCAACCCCGGCCTGCCGGACACCGTGGGCAAGCAGATTCCCTACGTGCCGAAGCACATGGCCGCCAGCACTCTGGCCGCCTCCGGCGCGAAATGGTTCGCCTCTCTGGGCGGCAGATACCTGTGCGCGCTGTTTTCCACCGACGTGAACAACGACACAACCCGGGGTGTGCCGCAGGCCTACGACCCCTATTTCGTGATGGAAGGCGGGTTCGGCTACCAGGTGCAACGCCACGTGCAATTGCAGGTGAATGCCGAGAACCTGCTCGACCGCCGCTACTTCATCTACACGCGAGTGCCCGGACGAACCGCCTATGTTTCACTCCGGCTCACTCTGTAGCGCCCTGGCGCTTCTGACGGGCTTCGGGCCCGCACTCCACGCAGACCCGGTGCGCGTGGTGATCGCCAGCCCCAACAACCCGTCGCTGGCGCCGGCCGTGCGCGAGTTTGAAACGCGCTTCGGAAGCGGGCTGATTGAAGTGGCCGCGTGTTCGCCCGAAGTCGGCGCGGCGGAAATCGGCCAGGCGCGCGCCATCCTGTTCGCCTACGCAAACTCCGGCGCCTTCCAGCGTACGGCGCGGGCCGTCCGCCGCGCCCACAAGGCCGGAGCGGCCGTCTTCGCCATTCCCGGCGACTCGGCCGAGGCGATCTGGCGCATCTCGAACTCGAATCCCCACGCCCGGACGGTGGAAGCCTACTGGCGCGGCGGGTCGGTGGAGAACCTGGTGGGACTCCTTGCCACTCTCTACAAGGCGGGAGGAGGGCGGCGGAGCCTGAAAGTATCACCGCCCAGTGAGCCGGTCAGCCTGGGTATCTACCATCCGGAAGCGGGCCGCGTGTTCGACTCGCTGCCGGCCTATCTTGCCTGGTATCGCGGCCGCCCCGGCGCGCCCCCCGGCGCGCCGCTGGTGGCGCTCAGCTTCTACAGCAACGCCTTCAAGTTCGGCGATCTGGCCCACATTGACGCCCTGATCCGCGCACTGGAAGCGGCGCGAATCGGCGTGGCCCCATTGTTCGCCGGGACGCTGCCCGACATGGCGCCGTTGCTGGACGACGGCGGCCGTTGTCCCTTCCGGCTGCTGCTCGCGCTGAACCTGACCATGTCGCGGCCCGGCCACGCGGAAGTCCTCTTAGCCCGCGGCTTGCGCGTCATCCACCTGATCGCCACACGCGATTCGCTGGCGGAGTGGACCCAGTCCAAGCAGGGTCTTCCCGCCGATCGTATCCAGCTCAACTACGGCAGCCCGGAGCGTGCCGGAGCCACCGAAGGCACTCTGCTCGGAGTTACCGAGAAGGATCCCGCCACCGGCGCCGGAAGAACAGTCCCCATCGCCGAGCGGGTGGACGCCGTGGTCGCGCGCGTCGGGAAATGGATTGGTTTGCAGGACAAGTCGCGATTCGACCGCCGCATCGCTCTGGTCTACTACAACAATCCTCCCGGCAAGGGCAGTTTCGGAGCCAGCTACCTGAACGTGCCCGCCAGCCTGGTCGAACTCCTCCGCACGCTGCGCGACGGCGGATATCATACGGGGGAACGCATCCCGAGCGAGCGCGACCTGCTGGCCACCCTCGAACTCTGCGGCCGCAACGTCGGCGAGTGGGCTCCAGGCGAGGTTGAGAAACTGGTGACGCAGGGACACGCCACGCTGCTGCCGGTTTCGCGCTACCGCGGGTGGTTTGCCGCGCTGCCCGCCGAGTTCCGCAAGAGCGTGAATGCGAAATGGGGACCGCCCGAATCCTCCCCCATGATGACGCTCCGGGCCAAAGACGGCCGGGCCTTCTTCGTCATTCCCGGAGCCCGCCTCGGCAACGTCTTTGTCGGACCGCAGCCATTCCGTTCCGAACCCAGCAATGCTCCCGGCAGCGCCCACGACTCGCTCACGCCTCCGCCGCACTCCTACATCGCCTGGTATCTCTGGCTTCGCCACAGCTTCGGCGTTGACGCGGTCGTCCACATCGGCCGGCACGGCACGCTCGAATGGCTCCCCGGCAAGAGCGTGGCGCTGGCGGGCGCCGATCCCCCCGAAGTGGTGCTCGGTGATCTGCCGGACGTCTATTACTACATCATGGACGGCGGCGGCGAAGCCGTCCAGGCCAAGCGCCGCGGCGCCGCGGTCCTGATCAGCCATCGCACGCCCTTGCTGATCGTCTCCGGCGCCGCCACGCAACTCCGGGAACTCGACAACCTGATCGAACGCGAACGGCAGACGGAACAGAACTCCGATCTTTCCCGCGGCTACCGCGATCAGATTCGCGCCATGATTCAGAAGCTGCAACTGGACCGGCAAGCCGGCCTGGACATGGACCGCACGCCATGGCCCGAGTTCCGCGAGAAGATCGAAGCGCTGCTCCACGACACGGCGAACACGCCCGTGCCGCTCGGCCTTCCTGTCATCGGCGTCGCCCCCGAGCAGACGCAGCAGCGCGAAGCGCTCGCCGAATTCCTGCGCTCCCGCTTTCAAACTGACCAGCAGCGGCGCTTCAGCGGTTTCTGGCAGCCGTGGGCCGACGCCCTTTTCGAGGGCACGCCCCCGGTTGCGCCCGGCGATGCGCCCGCCGCGCTGCGCGACAGGCTGCAAACCGCATGGCGGGAGGGCCGGCAGTGGATCGCCGCCTTGCGCCGCTCCCCTCAAATGGAGCGGGAGGCCCTCCTCGCGGCGCTCGACGGCAAGTACCTGCCCACCGGCTTGCTGGGCGACCCGATCCGCCAGCCCGACGCGCTCCCCTCGGGCCGCAATCTGCACAGCTTTGATGCCGCCGTGTTTCCCACCAGGGCCGCCTGGGAGACCGGCAAGCGGATGGCGGACCAGTATCTGGCCGGCTACCTCAAGCAGAAGGGCCTCTATCCGGAGAAGGTCTCGCAGGTGCTCTGGTTCGGGGAGACCATGCGCCACCACGGCTCGTTCGAATCGATGGCGATGTGGCTGCTCGGCGTGGAGCCGGTGTGGAACGGGCGTGGGCAGATCGACGAATTGCGCCTGGTGCCGGACCGGGATCTGAAGCGGCCGCGCGTGGATGTGGTTTTCGCCATCTCCAGCCTCTACCGCGACGCCGTGCCGCACTTGGCGCTGTGGTTGGATCGCGCCGTGAAGCTGGCCTCGACGGCCGGCGACAGCGCCATCGTCCGGAACACGCGCAACACCGAGCGGGAACTCATCGCCCAAGGCGTGCCTGCCGAACAGGCTCGTGGGCTGGCCGCCAGCCGGGTCTTCTCCACCGCCCCCGGCACCTACGGCACTCGCGTCGGCAGGCTGGTGGCCGAGGGCAACGACAACGCCGAATCGGTCTCGCGCGCCTACCTGGAAGGAATGGGCTGGGCCTATGGCGCCGGCGCCTGGGGGCAGGCCGCGCCGGGTGGGCTGAAGGCCCATCTCCGCGGCAATCAGGCGGTCCTCTTCAGCCGGTCGAGCAACCTGTATGGAGCCTCGGATACGCACGATGTCTATGAGACTTTCGGCGCTCTGGGGCTGGCTTCGAAGGTCGTCAACGGAGCGGCGCCGGAGATGGTCATCCAGAACCTGCGCAAGCCGGGCGAAGCGCGCCAGCAGTCGATGCAGTCGTTTCTTCTCGCCGAACTGCATGCGCGCCAGTGGAACCCGCGCTGGATCTCCGAAATGCAGAAGGCCGGCTATGCCGGCGCGCGCCAGTTCACCAAGCAGACCGACGCCCTGGCCGGCCTGACCACAACGGTTCCGGACTCGGTTGACCCCAGCGTCTGGCAAAAGAACTTCCAGGTCTACGTGCGCGACGAGTACGGCTTGGGGCTGGAGAAGTTCTTCGACCAGCACAATCCGGCCGCGCGCCAGCAGCAACTGGCGCGCTTTCTCGAGGTGGAGCGGCGCGGGTTGCTCCCGCTCGGCGCCGAAGATCGCGCCCTGCTCGCCTCCGCTTATGTCCGTTCCGTTGTGAGGACGGGCGCGGGCTGCTCCGCGCTCATTTGCGGTAACCGGACTCTGCGCGGCTATGCGGCGATGGTCGCCCGCTCCGCCGGCGCCGCCGGCGCGGCGGAGATCCGCCGGTTCGCGGCCACGCTCCGCGCCGCCACCTCGGCGCTCCCCACCGCACGTCAGTCCGCGCCGGCGCCATCCACCGGGAGAGGGTTCGTTCTTTCGGGCGGAAGAGGCGGACGCATGCGCGTCTTCGGCGTTCCCGCGGCGGAGTGGGAGCGGAGGTTCTCCGCCGTCGGAACACTCGCGGTCGATCCGCGTATCTGGGGAGCCGTTGCCGTGCTCTATGGCCTCGCGCTGTTTGGAGTCACAACGGTCAAGCGCGCCGGACAGCGCCGCGCCGCGTTAACCGAGCTTGGCCTCGAATCCACGAAGGAGCCGCCAGAGGATGCACATAGCTGAGGGATTTCTTCCCGTTCCGCACGCCGCGGCGTGGACCGTTGTCTCCACGCCCTTCGCGATTCAGGGATTCCGCCGCACGGCCGCGGCCCTGCGGTCGGATCCCGAGCGCCGCCTGATGCTGGCCGCCGCCGGCGCATTCCTGTTTGCGCTGACGGCGGTAAAGCTGCCCTCCGTGGGAGGGAGTTCTTCGCACCCCACCGGCGTGGCGCTGGCGGCGCTCTGCTTCGGACCTTCGGTGACGGTTGCGCTCGCCCTCATCGTGCTCCTGTTCCAGGCGCTGCTTCTGGCCCACGGAGGACTCACCACGCTGGGCGCCAACCTCTTTTCCTTGGGCGTTGCGGGATCGTGCTCGTTCTGGCTCATTCACCGTCTGCTGCGCCGGTGGTCTTCCACTTCTGTGGCGGTGTTCGCCGCCACCCTGGTGGCCAGCCTGGCAACATACTCGGTCACATCCTTCCAGCTTGCTCTGGCGTTTCCCGATCCGCACTCCGGCGTCTTCGCCTCGTTCCTTCGCTTCGGCGCCATCTTCGCGATGACACAAGGCCCCGTTGCTCTGGCCGAGGCGGCTTTCACGGTGTTTGCCCTGCGGGCGCTCAGTGCGCTTGCTCCGGAGTCCTATGCGGCTCGCTAGACGACTCCGTGATCTCCTGCTCCTGGCCACAGTGGTGCTTCTGCCGGTCGTGGGTGTGGCCTTCTTTTACACCGCGGGCGGACTGGAACGGGCCGGAGCGGACGAACAGGCCACACAGGCCGTGCAGGACATCGACGGCTACCGTCCGTGGTTTGAGCCGCTCTGGTCCCCGCCCACTCCCACGGCGGAGGCGTGGCTGTTCCTTGGCCAGGCTGCCGCCGGAGCGGCGGCGCTCGGCTTCGCCATCGTCCGGCTGCGCGCCAGGCGGTCAAGATGACCCGCCGCCATCCCGGTGAGGTTCTGCTGGCTTCGCTTGCCTGGCTCGCCTTGTCGCTTGCCCTGCCCCCGCTGCCCTGGGCGCCGGTTCAGTTGGCCGCGACCAGCGCGGTTGCCCTGGCGCAACTGCGAATCCCGCCGCGGCGTTGGCTCGCGGCGCTGGGCGCGCCGGGCGCTTTTTCGCTTCTCGCCGTCCTGCCGCTGGCCTGGAATGCGTCGTTCGATCTCTCGGACACGCGTGTCTGGGCCCCGCCCCTCCGCTCCTTCACCGCGTCTTCCGCCGTGTTGCTGCTGGGCCTCTCCACCCCGATGGCGGAACTGCTCTACCTCGGCCGGCGCTTTCGCCTCCCGCCCCCATGGATCGACCTGGCGTTCCTGCTGCATCGCTTCGCCTCCGTCGCCGTCGCCGTGTCCGTCGCCATGACGCGCGCCATGGCCTTTCGCGCGCCCCGCGCCACATGGCGCCGTCAGGTGCGGGCCGCCGCGTGGCTTTCCTCCTCTCTGTTTCAGAGGATTCTGGCGCGCGCGCGCCGCGCGGAGCACGGACTGGCCGCCCGCGGCGTCCACGCCTGGGTCGTTCCGCCGGCCCCGGTGGGTGCGTTCTCTCTCTCGGGAACCCTCCTGTCCATGTGCGGACCGGCGGCGATCGCCTGTGCCGCTTTGCTCCACGCGAGGTGGCGATGAGCGCCGCGTTGATGGAAGCCGGCGGCATCGGCTGCCGGTACACAGCCGGCCGATGGGCGCTGCGGGACGTCTGTCTGCGCCTTGCGGCGGGCGACCGCCTGGCCGTGCTCGGCGCCAATGGCGCCGGGAAATCCACTCTGCTGCTGGC
>CAYOTD010000059.1:10845-13236 GCA_964406685.1 uncultured Solibacteraceae bacterium
AAGGCCGGCTGCTTTGGGAAGGCCAATTCGTCTCCACCGGGAAATCGCGATCCTTCCTGCGGGAAAATGTTGGACTTCTCCTACAGGACCCCGAAGACCAGCTCTTCGCCCCCACTGTCGAACAGGATGTCGCCTTCGGCCTGGTGCAACGCGGAATGCCGGACGACGCCGCTCTGGATCGCGCGCGCTCGGTTCTGGCCGGTCTGCGAATCCCCCATCTGGCCGGCCGTTTGGTCCATCACCTGAGCCTGGGGGAGAAGAAGCGCGTTGCGCTTGCCGGGCTGCTCGCGCTCCAGCCGCGGCTGCTGCTATTGGACGAGCCAACCGCGGGACTTGATTGCGAGGGGACCCGGTCGTTGCTGGACGCGCTGGGCCGCTTACAGGCGAGTGGCGTGGCGGTGGTGCTGGCCACTCACGATACCAATCTGGCCGCACAATGGGCGGACAGCGTCGCCATACTGGAGGACGGCCGGCTCACGGCGCAGGGCGTCAAACAGGATATCCTGTCCAACGCCTCGGTGTTGAACGGCGCCCGGCTGCCGCCGCCGCTAACCTATGCCGCGGCCGCGGCATTGCAGGAACATTTCCCGGACGCAAAAGGCGAGGCGCTTCCGGGGACTCTCTTCGAACTCGAGCGCTTCATCCATCGCCTTGCGGATGCCGGCGCCGGCCGGCGGCCAGGCCCGGAAAGCCGGCCCGCACAGTCATAAGACCTTCGGATGCGGACCGAAGGTGTTCCTGGCCGCACGCCCGGCGGTAGCGGGTTGCGGTACGATAGCGGCGATGCTCGGCCTCGATTCCCGCGCCGCCCGCGCCGCCTGGAGCGTCTTTGTTGTCGTTCTTGTGCTGGCGGCGATCTACTGGGTCCGGCGGACGCTGCTGATCTTCACCGTGGCGCTGCTGTTGGCGTATCTGGTCTCGCCGCTGGTCAACCTGGTGAACCGCGTGGCCAAGGGGCGCGTTTCGCGCGATCTGTGCCTGGCCGGCGTGTACATCGTGCTGATCGCCGCCCTGGTCACGGCCCTCGGCGCGATCGGTTCGCGCGTGGTCGACGAGGCCGCCAATCTCGCCTCGCGGCTGCCGGATCTGGTCAAGACGCTCGACCAGCCCGTCAGTCTGCCGCTGCCCGAATGGGTCAAACCCGTCAAGATCAGTCTGCTGGCTTCGCTGCGGACGTTCCTGGAACAGCACACCAAGGACGCCCTGCCTCTGATTCAACGCCTGGGCAAGGAACTCCTTTCTCTGCTCGGCAACCTGGTGTTCCTGGTGCTGGTCCCCATCCTGAGTTTCTTCTTCCTCAAAGACGGCGCCGTCATTCGTGAGAACCTCGTGGCGTTGGTGCCGGAGGGGGCCCGGCGGCGCTTGACCGAAGAGATCTTCGGCGATATCCACCTGCTCCTGGCCCAGTTCATGCGCGCCATCGTGCTCCTGTCGGCGGCGACGTTCGTCTTCTACAGCCTCTTCTTCGCTGTCACGGGGGTCCCCTACGCGGCGCTGCTGGCCGCGGTCGCCGCGGTGCTGGAGTTCATCCCGGTGATTGGTCCGTTCTCGGCCGCGGTAATCATCCTGCTTGTGTCCGGATTCAGTGGATACCCTCACCTGCTCTGGATCGTGGTCTTCCTGGTCGTCTATCGCCTCTTCCAGGACTACGTCCTCCAGCCCTACCTGATGAGTTCAGGCGTGGAGGTCCACCCTCTGCTGGTCATCTTCGGTGTTCTGGCGGGCGAACAGATCGGCGGAGTGGCGGGAATGTTCCTGTCCATACCCGTGATTGCCACCTTGCGAGTGGTCTTCATCCGGGTCCGAAAATCGCTTGTGGAAACCATCCCACAATAGGTTGGTCCGCCCCGGCCAACCGTCCTATTCCTGGTATACGAGTGTAAGCCTCTGGTAGATAGGGGCTTCCTGCTGTCCCCGAATGCGAAAAGTGTTGCTTTCCCTAGCACTATTGGTCTATCATGATCTTTCGGGTGGACCACCCTGGAGCGTATTGGAGCAAAATGGACGCCCCGGAGAACCAAATCCCGGCTCAGGACGGCCCGTTTGGGCACCACGAGGTCAAGCTCGACGACAAGGGTCGAGTGAAGCTTCCCGCTCGGTTCAGGAACCATCTGAACCTGCGGTATCCCAACGAGCGGGTTTTCATCACGTCCATGGACCTCGCCAAGGGTCGATTATACCCGTTAAGCGTCTGGAAACGGAATCTGGAAATCCTTGAAAACGTTGAAGGAGAGGAAGACGCGGAGCGGGCCGAGAAGATGATCTTCCGGGCCAACAGGTACGGCTTGGACCAGGCCGTGGACGAACAGGGACGGATCACGGTGCCTCCGAAGCTGCGCGATCTGCTCGAAATCGCGCCTGGCGGCGGCGAGGACGCCCAGCGGCTCTGGC
>CAYOTD010000060.1:0-11532 GCA_964406685.1 uncultured Solibacteraceae bacterium
GTTCCCCCCTTGGTGACCACGACCACCTGGTTGGCCTTGCCGAACTCCGCGCTGCCGCCGCTGGTGATCACCTTGAACTCCCGGATCCCGTCGATGGGGATGATCTCCCCGTAGGCCCGCTCGATGTTGGTGGCGATGTTCACCACCCCGTCGATGCTGTAGGCCAGCGCGCCGTAGCTGCTCGCGCCGTTCATGGTGGGCGTGATTCCGTAGTTCGGAATCCCGTCCTGCGTGCCGGTGTTCTGGAAGCCCGGCGCCAGCGCCAGCAGGTTCGACATGTTCAGCCGGCTGTTGAGCGGCGTGTTGACGATGGTGTCGGTGTCCATCACCTTCCCCACGGAAGGGTCTTCGGGCTGCACCACCGGAATCGGCGCCGTCACTTCGATGCGTTCCGAAGTGGCGCCCACCTCCAGAACGATGTCGATGGTCGCGCGCTGGTTGACTTCCAGGCGAATCCCGCTTCGCTCGTAAGTCTTGAAACCGGGCTGCGACACTTTGAGTTCGTAGCGGCCGGGCCGAAGCAGCGGCATGTCGTAGTGGCCCGCTTCGGAGGTGGTGGCCGCTCGCTTCAAGTTGGTATCGACTTCTCTGGCCTCCACCGTCGCGCCCACGATGATGCCTCCGGTCCCGTCCTTCACTAGCCCGGACAGGGAAGCCGTCACTTCCTGTCCGAAGGCGCTGAAGGCGAGAACGGACAGAGCGAATGGAGCCCAGAGTGAAGTTCTTCTCGCAATGTTCATTTCCTGCCAACCTTTCTTGTCTTAACCGCAACTGGCGGCCGCTAACGGCGGACCGCCCCAAACTGGAATTCGGATGCGGCCGCCGCCGACCGGATCTCGTCCCGGCTGGCCGTGCCCGTGCCGCGTTTCATGATCGTGATTCCCGCTATCAGGTGTCCGAAGCGGGCCGCCTCTTCCGCGCTTGCCCGCAAGGCGAGGGCGCACGCGGCGCCGGCCGAAAAGCTGTCGCCGGCTCCACAAATGTCGATGGGGCTCTCTACCGGCCGCGTCGGGACGTGAATCGCCCCGCCGTTATCTTCAATCCAGACTCCGTTCCCGCCGTCGGTGACGAACAGGCGCGGGCCTCCAATGTGCCGCCGCAGCCGCCCGTAGTCCACCTCTCCGAAGGCCCGCAGACAGGCGGCCTCCGCTTCGGAACGGTTGATCTTGACCGTGACGTTGCGGAAGCACTCGGCGCGAACCCGGGAATCCACCCACAGCACGCGGCCGGGATCGCGCCTGCCGATTTCCGCGAACGCGGTCCGTACGGTTTCGGTGAACACGCCGCCCACTTCCGTCTCGGCCTGGTCGACGCCGATGATCACGTCGAATTCGGACGCCGACGCGACCGCCCGGTCGGCGACGCGGGCTGCCAGCGCCGCCGGCATCGGTTTGGCCTCCACAAAGTCCACGCGCGACAGGTTCTCGATTCCGGTTGCCCTGTCGATCAGCTTCGAGTAGGTGAACGTGGCTACTTCCGGGGAACGAATCAGTTCTCCGGTCTCAATGCCTCTGCGAGCCAGGGCGCGAGTCAGTTCGTAGCCGTGGCCGTCGTCGCCAGCCACTCCCAGCACCGCCACGCGCGCCAGTCCGAGCGCCGCCAGGTTGCTCGCCACGCCTCCGCCGGCGCCGGGCGTGCATTCCAGAGACACGACGGCGATGCGCGCCAGGCCGGTCTCGCGGGACGGCACGGCCAAGCGCCGGTCATAGGTGCACCACCGGTCCAGACAGATGTCGCCCACTACCAGCGCCCGGAGTCGGTCCAGGCCGCCCAGCCATCGCTCCACCATCACGGACTCTCCAAAAGCGCGCGGCGCAGGGCCGGCAGCGTCGCCCGGTGGTCGCCGCAGAAGTAGAAGCTCTCCCCCCCATCGGCCACCGTCCGGATCAGCATCGTCTTGTGCGGCCGGAAGTAGTAGCCCGCCGCCGTCTTCGGCAGTTCGGTATGGATCTCTGGAGGAAGCGGGTACAGGTCGAAGACCGCCGTGGTGAACCGCCGGATCGACCGCCCCTCCTGCAAAGCCACGTTCCGCGCCATTGACAGCGCCTTCAAGTAGACTTCCGGAGCCATGACGGCCGAACCGAAGCTCAGTACCACGCCGTGCTCGAGCCGCTCCACCGTGGCGGCGAAGATCAGAAAGTCGGTGTAGCTTGCCTCTCCCAGGCGGGCGCCGTCGCAGTTTGGGTGCTCGTGCAGGATGTCGTAACCGATGCCGACATGGACGGTGACCGGAATGCCCAAACGGTAACCTGCCGCCAGAATGCTGTATTCCAGGTGAGGGAACCCGCTCTGCATCAGCCGCCGCCCGGCGTTCTCGCCGAGCCCCAGCCCCAGGCGCCCGGCCTCGGCGATCCAGTCGTTCATTTCCCCGGTTTCCTTCCACAGGCCGAACTCGCCCGACCGGATGTAGTTGGCGACCCGCTCGGAGGTCGCGCCGATGCGCGCCAGTTCGAAATCATGGATGGCGCAGGCGCCGTTGAAGGCGACGTGATTCACGTACCCGCGCTCCATCAGGTCGATGACCACACGGCTTGCGCCGGCCTTGATCACATGGGCGCCCATCATCAGCACGCGCGCGGCACCGGCCGTCCGGGCTGCGGCGATGCGATTTGCCAGGCGGGGAAGATCTGGGTGTGAGAAAGCGGCGGGAGTGTCGTCCGGCCGCAGGCACGAGTCCAGGCGGAAATCGTGGATGCGGGACGCCAGCGGCTTGATCAGCAGCCGGCTCCGGTCAAAGGTCGTGTATCTCCCTGGCATACACTCCGAACCCGCCGATCGGCGCCCTCGGGGCGCGGCGGGCCGCGTCAGATGCGATTCACGAAGTTGACTGTACCGCAGCCGGGAATCTTTGTCAATTAGTTTAATAAAGTATTGTTGGGTGGGGCGCCGGAAGCGGGGAGTTCCAGGCCGTGGTGGAAGAACCGCTCGAACAGGATTCCCGCGGCCGCCATCAGCCCGTAGTGCTCCCGGACCAACGACAGGTGCACCGGAATGCGGTGCAGCCGCCGGTTGATGGCGCTCTGGTTGATGTGTTTCTCGACGGCCGCGCGCACGATCTCGCCGCGATACAGAACGTCGCCGGTCAGCACCACGGCTTCCGGTTCCAGGATGTTCAACGCGTTGACCAAGGCCGTCGCCACGGCGCGGGCCTGCTCGTCGATCATCCGGGCGCAGGCGGCGTCGCCGTCCCACGCCAGGTCCACCAGGGTCTTCCAGCTATCCACGCGCGGATCGCGCTGCTGGGCGCGCCGGAGCACGGCGGGGGTGGCGGCGTACAACTCGACGCATCCGCGCAATCCGCAACTGCAAACCGGACCGCGGTAGTTGATCGAGGTGTGCCCGATCTCGCTACCGAACCCGTGCCAGCCGGCGAACAACTCGTCGCCGCGGACAATCCCGCCGCCGATACCCGTGTCGATGACCAGCAAGACGAAGTTGGAGCACTCGCGCCCGATGCCGTGGTGCTTCTCGGCGATGGCCAGTCCCTGGGAGTTATTTGCCAGGAAGACATTGTCTCCGGCCGGATCGCGCAGCTCCTGGCACAGCTTAACGCCGTGCCACAAGTCGAAGTTGGGGGGATTCAGAATCATCCCGCTGCTGACGTCCACCGGCCCCGGGGCGCTGATCCCCAGGCCGCAGTAGCGGCTACGGCGGGCCTCCGGCGCTGCCAGCGTGCGGCGCAGCGCGCGCCGGATCGCCTCGAGGGCGGCCGTGCGCGAAGAGGGAGGATGACTGGTGACCAGCACGCGCCGCAGCAGGTGGCCGCGAAGGTCGATCAGCCCCACTTCGGTCTCCGAGCGGGAAAGGCTTAGCGCCAGCGCGCACGCGTATTGCGGATTCAGATCCAGCAGCACCGCCTTGCGCCCGCCGCTGCTCTGCCGCAGGCCGGTCTCGACCAGTATCCCTTCTTGCAGCATGTCGCCGGCGATCAGCGACACCGCCGCCGGGGTCAGGCCCATCTCGCGGGCCAGCTCCGCGCGCGCCACCGGCGCCCGCCGGATCAGGCGCAGCATCCGCAGCCGGTTCATCCTCTTCATCTGGGCAGCGTTCTGGCCGGCTCTCTTCATTCCAACCGCATTCTACCAGTTCGTTAAGTGAGTTGACTATAGGTTCCGGTGCCGGCGCCGGCGGCAACGCGCCCGGGCGGAGGTACAATCGATGCCGGCCGAATGATAAGGACGGGAGACCGGATGGGAGCGGGCGCCTTTCTTCGGGAATACTGCATCCGCTTGTCGTGTAAAAGACGTCCGGACGGCACTCTCCCTATTCAGGCGGCCAGAGCACTGGCGCCGGCACGGAACATGGGCAAGGTCGAATGAAGCGCGAGCAGGCCCGGGCGGAGGTCGCGTCGCTGTACGAAACCTGGTATTCCTCCCTCCTCAGCTACGCCCACCGCCGCACCGGCGATCTCGCGCAGGCCGAAGACGCGGTTCAGGACACGTTCATGGAGCTGTACAAGACACTGCGGCGCGGCTGCGAAGTCGCCAACGCCAAGGCGTGGACGCTGACCGTCATGCGCCGCCAGGTGACGAAGCGGATCAGACACGACAGCCGGGTCGTCTCGATCTCCGAGGCGCTGGAGCGGATACCCGAAATGGTCGTCGGCGGTCCGGACGCGCTTGCGCGGATCGAGGTAGACGAGATCACACGCCTGTTCTCGGTCCTGACGCACAGGGAAGAGGAAGTGCTGCTGCTCCGGCTTCAAGCCCTGAAGTACCGCGAGATCGCAAAGCAGCTTGGCATCGGCGGCACCTCCGTCAACACGCTGCTGGCGCGCGCGCTTCAGAAGCTGAGGCAGGCGATGGACGCGGGGAAGAAGCAGGCGTCCGTCTCCAGCCATGTGAGTGCGAGAGGGCACGATGCATAGCAGCGACGAGATCCTGCTGGCCCATCTGGACGGCGAACTGGGGGAACGGCAGGAACGCTGCACCGCCCGGCACTTGAAGGCCTGTTGGGAATGCCGGGCCCGCCTGGCCGAGTTGGAGGCCCAGGTGGAGGCCCTCGCCAAGGCGCAGAGCGAGCGCAGCTTCCCGGGGAAAGCCCGGGTCCAGGCGGCGCGGGCGCGGTTCCTGGAATGGGAAGACCAGTTCGAAGCCCAGCGGCCGAAGGAGCGGCTTTCCCCCGTGTTGTGGCGCAGGGCGCTCGGCGCGGCGGCCGTTCTGGCCATCATCGCGGCCGGACTGACCTACTGGGAGATCGGGCGACGCAATCGCCGGCAGACGGAAGCGCTGCTGCGGCAATCCCAGACGGCCGAGCAGGCCTTCGCTTCGAGCCGCGAGGTCGTGCACCAGGTTCTTCGAGTGGAGGTGGCACAGACCCGGCCGCGGCTCCTGGAACGGCGCAGCCGCCTGGAGGTTTGGTCCGAAACATCCTCCGGCCGGCTCGCGTTCCATTGGAACGACCAGGAAGGCAGGGTCAAAGAAGCCGTCTGGCGGCAGGCTACTCCGAAACCCATGCCCCGCCAGGCGGCGGCCGCCCAACCGGTTTCGCTGGGAGATTTGTCCCAACACGGTCTCGATCCGGACCGGATCGAGGATGGTTTTCTGGCCTGGTTGAAGAGCCGGCAGTGGCTCCCGGTTGGAGCCACCGCCGATCTCGCGGTCTTCCGCAGCCGTGGCGGCGTGGTGTTGACGGCGGAGCGGACCCGATCCGGCGACGGACAGAACGTGATCCGGTTCCACGCGCGTGGAAGGTCTTACGGGGCGGATATCACATGGACCGTGGAGGTCGATGCCGCCAGCTTCCGCGTGCGGTGGCAGCGCGCGCGGTATGAGACGCCGGACCGGGCCGTCGAGCTTCGCCTCATCTCGGAGCGGGCGGAGTTGGTATCCGCGGCCAGTGTGCGCCCGGAGGTCTTCAGACCGCCGGCCCTCGTGCCGGAGCGACCGCGCGCGCCCGTGGTGGTTGAGCGGAAACGCCCGGCCGGGCCTGTGAGGAGCAGCCTTGAGGAGCCGGCCGGTCTGGACGCCCTCGAGGTGGAAGCACTCTGGTTGTTGCATCGCGTCGGGGCGTGCCTGGGTGAGGTCACCGAGATAACGCCCGAGCCGCCGGCGACGTTGCGGATTCGAGCCCTGGTCCGGACCGAGGAGCGCAAGGCGGATCTGGTGGCCGCCTTGGCCGATCTCACCGCACGGCGGGATGTCGTGCTGGACGTTCACACCTTCGGCGAAGCGGCGGCCGCTGCAACGTCAGGACACAGGCAGAGGCCGGCCGCGCTCTCGATCGAGAAGGCCCTGGCGCAGTACTTCATCGAGCGCGCGGGTATTCGGGATCGCGTGCTGGCCGGCCGGCAGGCCCGGGAACTCGCCCAAGCCGGTCAAAGCGCATCCGGCGCCGCTTATTCCGAGGGCTGGGCTTTGGTCAGGCTGGCGGAGCGCTTCGACTCGGACAGAATCGCGAAGCTGCCTCCGCAGGCCCGGCGGATGCTCGAGCAGATGGTCCGGCGCCACGGTGCCGCCGTTCGGAGTCGCCTGGACGAGATCCGTGAGACGCTGGCGCCATTGGTGATGGCCGGTGTCGCGCCGGCCGAGCCGCCGCCGCCGGCCGAAAGCTGGACCGCGGCCGCCTTCGCCCTGTTCGACGCGGTCGCGCGGTTGGACGATCTGCTTCAGGACGCCTCGGGCGACGTGCCCGGCGGCCCGGAGTACACGCAGATCCTCTCGGATCTCGCGCCGCTGATTCACGCGGCCGGGACGGGTTTGACGCAGTTCGACATTACCGTGGCAAACCAGTTTACCGCCGGTCAGGATCTCGCCACCGGTGCGGCCGCGCCCCGGTAACACCGGGTTCATGGCTTGCGGCCACCGCAAGCCGGCGAAAGGAATTGATAATCGTGAAACGTGCGCTTCTGCTTCTGTTGGCCCTGGCCATCGTCTGTCCGGGGCAGAACGTCTCCAGTTCCGTGAAAGGGGTCGTGATGGACCCCAGCGGCGCCGTGATCCCGGGTGCGACTTGCAGCCTGACAAACCAGGCCACCAGCCGGGTCCTGACCGCGACCTCCTGGACCGATGGCAACTTCACCGTCCCCAACGTGCTGGCCGGCCGATACACGCTTCGCGTGCGAGCCGGCGGCTTCAAGGCCCTTACGATCAGGGACATCGTCGTAACCGGCAGCGAGGTGCGGACGCTCGGTAACCTCACCTTGCAGGTGGGCGACATCCAGGAGGCCGTATCGGTCTCCGCCGAGGTCGCGGTGGTCTCGGTGCAGTTGGCCAGCGGCGAACGCTCCGGCCTGGTCAGCGGCGAACAGTTGAACCACATCGCGCTCAAGGGACGCGATTTCTGGGCGATGTTGAGCACGCTGCCCGGCGTGGTGGACGACTATAGCCAGGGGCGCGAGACCATCACCCTATACTCGAACAACGGAACCTACATCAACGGGGGCAGCGCCACCAGCAAGAACTACAGCGTCGACGGCGTCTACAGCCTGAACAGCTCGAACGGGTCCACCGTCGTGCAGCCCAACATGGATTCGGTCGCCGAGGTGAAAGTCCTGACTTCCAACTACCAGGCCGAATACGGACGCATGAGCAGCGGTGTGATCAGCGTCGTGACCAGGTCCGGCTCGCGGGACTTCCACGGCAGCGGTTGGGCGGCGTACCGGCACGAAATGCTCAACGCCAGAAGCTTCTTCTACAACCGCACCAACACTCCCAAGAGTCCCTATCGTTACCGCATCTGGGGCTACTCGGTGAGCGGGCCGGCGTTCATTCCGAAGAGATTCAACAGCGACAGAAGCAAACTCTTCTTCTTCTTCTCACAGGAGTTCAATCCCATCACCACGAGCTACGGGACGCAGTTCGCCGCCACGCCGACGGCGGCGGAACGCAACGGCGACTTCTCACGCAGCTTCGACGTCAACGGCGCACTGATTCCGGTCAAGGACCCCGCAAACGGCCAACCCTTCCCGAATAACACCGTCCCGGCCTCGCGGATCTCGAAGGCGGGCCAGTCGATCCTGAACTTCTTCCCGCTGCCGAACTACACCGATCCCACTCCGGCCAACGTCTACAAGTACAACCTGCGCTCCCAGTTCAGCGCCCCGACGCCGATTCGCAACGATGTTCTGCGCCTGGACTACAACCCACTGCCCAGCCTCAGCGTGTACTATCGCCTGCTTCGCAACACGCAGGAACTGCGTCCGCCGTGGGGCAACTGGAAGATCGGCAACAACTACCTCCTGACGCCGTTGGAAAACAACCAGCGGGGGATCGGCCACGTTGTGCAGGCCACAAAGATCTTCTCGCCGACACTGGTGAACGAAGCCAGGTTTGGCTACACTTTGAGCGACCTTACCTCCGATTTCACCGACTCATCGTTGATTTCGCGGTCGAAAATGGGGAATCCGGCGCAGTTGTACGCCGACTCGGGCGCGCCGGACTATCTGCCTGACGTTAGTTTCGGCGGCCAGCCGGCCAACGCGATCAGGCTCAGCCTCGGTCCCGGCAACTGGTTCTGGCGCGGATCGCAGTACACCTACACCGATAACATCAGCAAGATCTGGAGCAGGCACTCACTGAAGGCGGGCTTCAACCTCGACTATTACCCCGCCGTCGGGACGGAGGCGCGGGGGACGTGGCGCGGCTTGTACAACTTCGGCCGCGATACGAACAACCCCTTCGATACCAATCACGGTTTCGCGAACGCCCTGCTCGGGGTCTATCAGTCCTACACCGAACTGACCAAGCGCGCCACCAGGGACACCGTGCTTCAAGTGTATGAGGAGTACATCCAGGACAACTGGCGTGTCACCAAACGCCTGACGCTCGACTTCGGTCTTCGCGTCGTGCATCAGCCGCCGCAGTACGACCGCAACAATGCCTCCGCGCACTTCGACCCGGCCTACTATCTGGCGGGGAAGAGCCCCTCGATGTATATGCCGGTCATGAGCGGCGGCAAGCGCATGGGCATGGATCCTCGTTCCGCGCAGGTCGTGCCGGCGGCCCAGATCGGCATGTTCGTCCCCAACTCGGGCGATCCGGCCAACGGCAGTAAAGTGGAGGGCGTGGACGGCTACCCGCGCGGTCTCTTCACTCGCAAGTGGATCTTCCTGGCTCCCCGCTTCGGCTTCGCCTATGACCTGTTCGGAACCGGCAAGACGGCGTTGCGCGGCGGTTTCGGCGTCTTCTATGACACGCCCACCGGCAACAGCTTCGAATCGAGTCAGGGCAACCCTCCGATCTCCTACGTCCCGGTCACGTACTACGGAAACATCGATACGATGACAAACGGGACGGGCCTGCTGGCGCCCAGCAGCCTGGACAGCCAGGCGGCCCTCGGACGGGTGCCGCTGCCGCGGACGATGAACTTCAGCCTGGGCATTCAGCACCAGTTCCGCGGCATGGTGGCCGAGGCGTCTTACGTGGGCAGCCAGGTGAGACATCTGCTGATGACGCGCCAACTCAACCCGATCCCCATGTACGGCCGTTTCGACGCCCGCAACGCCGATCCGACCTCTCCGGGCAAAGCGCTGTCGGACGACTTCTTCCGGCAGTACTACGGCTACAGTTCGATCTCCTGCTACGAATTGACGGGCACGTCCAACTACAACTCTCTCCAGACGGCGCTCAACCGCCGTTTCACCAAGGGGCTGCAACTCGGCATAGCCTACACCTACAGCAAGGTACTGGGCGCCACTGGCAGCACTCCGTATTTCTCGATGCGTAAGTGGACCTACGGTCTGATGTCACACGACCGGACCAACGTCTTCGTTGCCAACTACATGTACGAGCTGCCGAATCTCGGAACGCGCACGGGTTTCAAGCCGGCCCACTGGGTGCTCGACGACTGGCACGTCAGCGGCATCGTCTCGTTTGTAAGCGGTGCCCCCTTCACTCCCGGCTTCAGCACCACCGACGGTCAGGACATCACCGGCTCCTCCGAAGGCGCCCGAATCACGGTGGTGGGAGATCCCTACCTCAGCAAGAGCCAGCGCAGCTTCGCCCGGAACTTCAACACGGACGCCTTTGCGCGCACACCGCTGCTCAGCTTCGGCAATGCGGGAATCGGGATGCTGCGCGGTCCCGGCGTCAACAACTGGGACATAGCGCTTGCCAAGCGCTTCCCGCTGTTCAGCGAGCAGCGCCACCTCCAGTTTCGCGTGGAAGCGTTCAACGCCTGGAACCACACCCAGTTCTCGGGTCTCGACACAAGTGCCAAGTTCAACCTCGCCGGCGCGCAGACGAACCCGACGTTCGGCTCATTCACCTCGGCGCGATCGCCTCGGATAATCCAGTTCTCCGCCAGAGCGGTGTTCTAACATGCGATTTCTAAGCCTCCTGCTGCTGCCGCTCTCGCTGCCGGCGGCGGACTACGACCTGCTGATTCGGAATGCCCGGATTCTGGATGGCACCGGCAATCCCTGGTACGCAGCGGACATTGGCGTGAAGGAGGGCCGCATCCGGGCGATCGGCAACCTGCAAGCGGTCGCCGCGGAGCGCACCATCGACGCCTCCGGCATGTTCGCGGCGCCTGGGTTCATCGACCTGCACTCGCACAGCGACCACCGGCTGGGCGACCTTGAGCTGCGCTTCAACCTGAACATGGTGGCGCAGGGGATCACGCTCTCTGTCGTCAACCAGGACGGCAGCTCGGCCATGTGGCCGCTGAGCCACCAGAAGGCTTTGTACGAGAAGCAGGGCATCGGCAATCACGTGGCGCTGCTGGTGGGCCATGCCACCGTGCGCTCGCGCGTGATCAAGGGCCGGAACCATGAGCCGGCCACGGAGGCCGACATCCAGGCCATGCAGCAGCTCGTCGATGAGGGCATGAAGGACGGCGCCTTCGGTCTGAGCACCGGCCTGGAATACGAGCCCGGCCGCTTCAGCGAGACGCGCGAGGTGATCGCGCTCACGCGCGTCGTGAGGCCCTACGGCGGCTTCTACATCAGCCATCAGCGCAGCGAGGGCAAGGACCCGATGTGGAAGACCGCCTCGGACTCCTCACCGGCGGTGGACCTGCTGGAAGCGGTCCAGGAAACCATCCGGATCGGGCGCGAGACCGGAGTGCCCGTGGTCTGCTCGCACTTCAAGGCCAAGGGCGCCAACTACTGGGGCTCCAGCTACGCCGCCGTCCGTTTGATCCAGGAAGCGCGAGAGCAGGGCATCCAGGTCTATGCCGACCAATACGTCCACGACACCTCGGCCAGCGATGGCAACACGGTTCTAGTCCCCCGGTGGGCGTTGGCCAACCTCAAGTCCGTGCTGGCGGACCCGCCGTCGGCGCGCCGCCTGCGCACCGACATCGAGCACGAGATCGCGCGCCGCGGCGGGGCATCCCGCATCGTCATCTACGAGTTCCCGGATCCGAAGTACATCGGGAAGAGCCTGGAGTGGGTGGCCGCCGATCGCAAGCTGTCGCCGGCCGATGCGGCCATCTGGATCCGGATGCACGCCCTGGACCGGCGCGCGAGTGTGCGCATGCGTGGTTTCTCCCTGGCGGAGATCGACATCGAGCACATCATGCGGCAGGATTTCACCGCCACTGCGACCGACGGCAACATCCTGCGTGAGGGCGAGGACGTGACGCACCCGC
>CAYOTD010000060.1:11542-13233 GCA_964406685.1 uncultured Solibacteraceae bacterium
GCAAGATCCGGCGTTACGTGCTCGAGCGTGGCATCGTCTCGCTGCCGTTCGCCATCCGTTCCATGACCTCGCTCCCCGCCCAGATCATGGGACTGAAGGATCGCGGCCTGATCCACGAGGGCTATTGGGCGGACCTGGTTATCTTCGATCTGGCGCGCATCGCCGACAAGGCCACCTTCACCGAGCCGCGCCGGTATCCGGAGGGCATCCCCTACGTCTTCGTTGGGGGAGTCGCGGTTGTGGACGGCGGCGCCCTCACCCAGGCCACCCCGGGCAGGGTGCTCACACCGGACAGCGATGCGCGGCGGGCGGCAGCATCCCATCATCGGCGTTCTCAATCAGAGTGATCGGCATTTCGCGCTTTACACATCCGGGCGCGCGCTGCTACCGTTAGCCAGAATGAAAAGCGAGTCTCCGATGCGATTCCTGCTCTGCGCGGCTGCCGGAGCGTGCCTTCTCGCCGGACAGGCGCCGGTCGAGGTGCCGGAGATCGCGCTGCCCGCGGGAGGGAAGCGCTTCGAGTTCGACGCCGCCGGGGAGCGCCGCGCCCAGTGGAGCGTGGGCGGGTTGCGGCGCGTGTACTTCGACGAGGACCTGCCGGCCCTGTTCTCGCGCACCCTCGTCCTGGACGACGCCCTCCCGGCGGGGGCCGCCTTCGACTGGATCTTCACCGGCGACAACGGCGGCGTCACCGTCCACCTGGAAAACGGCCTCGTTCGCCTCATCCAGCGCTACTACGATTCCTACGGACACTTCGCCGACGCCGCTCCCAAGGCCCGCTACCCCAACCGGGTTTGGCAACAGGACGAGATCGCGGTCCGCGGCGTGGTGCGCACGCTCGAAGTGGTAATGGACCATCGCCTCGCGGTCGAACTGCGCGTGAACGGGCGCACGCTGGCGCGGCGCCGGTGCCTCATGGAGATGCGCCGCCACCAGGCCGCTTGGACCCCGCCCGCCGGCGTCACCAGGGGCACCTTCGCTGGCCGCATGGTCGAACCCGCGCCGCTCGCCGCGCGGCTGCGCGTCAACCCCGCCCAGCGCCATCAGCGCATCTACGGATTCGGCGGCATCCTGAGCGTCCCCGCCTACGCCCGGCTCACGCCCCACGACAAGCGCCGCTGGTTCGAGCTGCTCCTTGAATACAACCTGCTCATCCAGCGCGAGTATCCCAATGGTTATCGGTTGAAGCGCGACCTGTCGAACTTCGACCGCCTGGAGGAGGCGAGCCCGCACTACTACGGCGACAACTTCCCCAACGGCGAGATCTCGGATTTCGACTACAACCGCCGCATCCGCGCCCTCGGCGGCAAAGTGATCTTCGAGTTCTGGGCTTTCCCGGAATGGGCCCGGCGCGAGTACGTCGCCGCCGACGGCAGGAAGTACCCCCAGGCTCCCGTCATCGACGAATACGTGCGCGCCATGGTCGGCTATTGCAGGATCGCGCGCGAGAAGACCGGCGCGCCGCCCGACGTGGTGGGCGTGCAGAACGAGATCGAGCAGCCCGCCGAGCTGTGGCACGAGATGATCCCGAAACTGCGCCAGGGACTGGACGCGGCCGGCTTCCGCCAGGTGAAGATCCACATGCCGGACCACGGGAATCTGCGCGGCGGCACGCGCAACGCGCTCGCCATCCGCAAGTCCCCCGAAGCCTGGAAGCTGCTCGACTGGGCGGCCACTCACGTCTACGACTT
>CAYOTD010000061.1:0-13013 GCA_964406685.1 uncultured Solibacteraceae bacterium
AAGCGGCCCGCCGCCTCCCCGCACATCCGGCCACCGTAGTATGCCTGGAACGCGCCGACGCCGGCGCTACCGACGTACTAGAAGAAGGAGCCTTCCAGCTCCTGGTCGAGCCTTTCGAAACCAGCCAGGTCCGCCGCACCCTGGCCGACGCCCTGGCCCAAAAACGCCTCTCCCCCTCCTAGTGGGGTGCGCCGTCGATTCCGTCCTCTACTCGCTGCTCCGGTGAGGTGTACGCGTCCTGTGAACCCATCTGGTGTTGAGCAGGAATCGGCGGCAGACTGAGGGTGATGCAGGCGGGCAAGCGAAGTGTGGAGAAAGAGAAGCGCCGCGCCTATTGGCGGGGCATCGTGGAGGAAGCCGAGCGGAGCGGGGCGAGCATCCGCGCCTTCTGCCGGCAGCGGCGCGTGAAGGAGCACTTGTTCTGCCGCTGGCGGCTGGCGGCTGCCGATTCCCCGCGGCGCCGACGGGCCGACGCTACGCGGGGTGCTGGCCGCGCTGTACGCGGCGCGATGATTGCCTTGCCGGCGGCGGTCCAGGGGTACCTGTGCACGATCGCCTGCGAGATGCGGCGAGGGTTCGACGGGCTGAGGATGCCAGCCGCGACGGTGGTGGGCGTGGATCCGATGGGCGGGCACCTGTTGGTCTGTTGCAGCCGGCGCGCGGATCGGTTGAAGATTCTGTACTGGGATGGCAACGGCTGGGCGCTGTGGTGGAAGCGGCTGGAGCGCGGCACCTACGCGTTTCCGTTCGAGGCGGCGGGGCGGCGCCAGATCACCGGCGGGGAGTTGAGCGCGCGGCTGGAAGGGATCGACCTGCGGGGCGCAAGAAAGCGAAAGCGGCATGTGCCGCGTTTGCAGCATGGCCCGGAAACGGGCGCGGCGGGACTCACCAAACCCTTATAAACATTGGCCGCGGACGCATCTTCCGCTTGGCTTTCTCCGCCACAGAACGTATACTTTCTCTTGTGGCGATCGATCTCCAAAACCTGCCGGCGAAGGCGGAACGCTGCGGCAGATGGTGATCGAACTGGCCACCCAACTGGAAGCCAACCAGCGGCGGCTGGCCCGGATCCAACACATCCCGGAACAACTGTTGCAGTGGCGCTACGGGCGAAAGCGGGAAAAAGTGTGCGAGCACCAGTTGCCACTGTTCGCGGTGGGGCTGGAGGCGTCGGGCCAGGACGTGCCGGATTTCCTCACCGATTGCGCCGGATCGGCGAAGAGGTGAGCGAGCGGTTGGAGTATGCGCCGCCCACGGTGGTGGTGATCGAGGAGCCGGGACGCGGGGTCATCGAACGGGGGTGTAAGGCGCACGCGCGCCGGAAGTTCCATGAGGCGCGGTTGGGCAACCTCGAGGTGGCGATGACGGCGCTGGCCTATTACCGGTGGCTGTACCAGTTGGAGCGGCGGTGGCGCGAGCTGCGGGGCGCCCAGCGCCAGGCGTTGCGGCAGCAGCATCCGGCGCCGGTGCTGGAGGAGTTCCAGGCGTGGCTGGAGCGGAAACCGGCCGGGGCTTAACCTTGCGATTCGGTGCTGCCCGGCGCACCGCCCGCCATGGGGTTCACAGCACGCGCACGCTATAACCGCTGGCAGGGGGTTCGAATCCCCCTGGGGACGCCAAATCCCTGGTCTCCCTCAGCCGGATCGCGCGGCGTAGTAACGATCAATATTGCGGGCGGTAAGAACCATGTGCGCCGTGTAGGCGGCCGGGGGAACCTGCCCGCGGTCCAGGATCGATTGCGCCAGGCGCAGGACTCCGTCGCCATAACGCTCCGGAAAGTAAGCGATCGAGGCAATCAGGCGGCTCTTGGGGTCGCGCAACTCCGCACGGCCTTCGCGGCTCGCGTTCTGCCCCACAATGGCAACCTCTTGTTCCCTTCCAACCGCACGGACGGCCTCCAGCGCCCCCAGGGCACACAGGTCGTTGAACGCGGAGATCAGCAAACGCGCGGGACTGCTCATCTTTCGCAGGGCGGCGGCCATCGCCTCGTGGCTTTCCTCGACGTGGGCCCGGCCGTCGATGTGCAGGATCTTGGACCGGTCCACCGCGCCCAACGTATCCTGTAGTCCGACCACCACTCCGGCCACCCGGGCCTGCACCCCCCCGGCGCTCAGCGAAGAACCGATCAGCACCAGCCAGTCGAACTCGCCCGACCAGTTGTCAATGGCGAACTCGGCCAGTACGTTGCCCGCCATCCGCCCCGCCCGAAAGTTGTTGGCTCCAAAGTAGACGGCGCCTTCGATCGGGTTCTCGATGGCGATCATGGGAACGCCCGACGAGTGGAGCATGTCACTGATCACATGCCCAAAGGACTCCACCGGTTCGAACACCACTACCAGGTCGACGTTGGACTCGATGAGTTCGCGCGTGTTCTCCTTTACGACCTCCAGGTCGTTTGTCAGGTTGTCGATCACTACCAGATCCATGCCCCGCTGTTCCGTCGCCCGCCGCAGGCTCGACAGAAGCTCCACCCGGAATGCCACCCCGGAGGTCGCCCCCAGGTAGCCGATGCGCGGGCGCCGGCTCTGGGGAATCAGCGCATACCGCTTGTCATCGTCGCGGCGGACATAGCCCCTGCACTCCAGCGTGCAGAGCAGGCGGAAGACGGCCGAGCGTTCGATACCGCTGGCCGCGGCGATCTCGTGTACGGTCATCGCCGACACGTGCCGCTGTAGCGTCTCCAGCACTTGGAGGCCCTTGTCAAACGTGCTCGAAGCGTATCGCCGGACGGGCTGTAGCCTTCTCTCCATCGCGCCATCCACGAGCGAGTATAGAACGGACCGGCGAATCGCTTCCCGCCGGCGTTTCAATAATGAACATCCCCGTTCCGTCCGTGTCTCTCAGCGGGGCTCCTGAACGGCCCCGCCGGCAATCACATCGACGGGCAGCCCGAGGAGCTTGCCCAGTTTCCGGATCGTGGATACGTGGTGCCCGGTGCCGAGCGCGAAATGATGCGTCGATCCGGACATGGCCCAGCGTTCCACGAAAGTGACCGTGTCGGGCCGGAAACGCGCCCGCGTGTTGGTGTTGCCGGTGGCCGGGATGGCTCCCGGAACGGAGGCGCCCTCGGCGGTCACGAACTTGAAGCGGTCGTCCGTGCCCAGTGTCAGCCCCGCGATCGTCAGCGGTCCGTTTCTGATCTTGAACTCCACCGAAACGCCTTGCCCGAACTTGCCGTGATAGAAGCTGAGATCGCGCAGGATGGGTTTCTCATCGGTGATCGCGATGTGCCCGGGGCCGTCGTGCCCGATGAGAATGAAATCCTCCTCCAGGTCGGCCGGGTGAAGTTCACAGAAAGATCCCCCGGCGCCGAGCCGGTCCATCATGAGCATCGCCACGCAGTTTTTCAGATCGCCTTCACCCGCCAGGGGCACGCCGCGGCCGGTCAGAAACGAGGCCCCCACGATGATTCCGGCAATCAGGCTCTCGTAGGAATTCCCGTCCGTGCCGCGGTAGTAATACGCCAGCCCGTCCAGCCGGCAATCGGCCACCAGTCTCTCCAGCCCTACGGCCACGCGCGCGGGCCATTGCAGCGCTTTCGGCGTGACGCGTGAGGCGCAGGTGTCCGGCCCCGGATCGGGGAAGGAGAAGGCGTCCTGGATCCTCTCGACCATGCCGGCCGTCTCCGCCTCCGTCACCGCGTCCACGCGTTTCTTGAAGTCGCACATCTCGATCATGTCCACGTGCATGCCGAAAACGCTGTCGAAGGCGGATGGGTCCGCGTTCATGTCCAGCATGCCTTCGAAAGGATGGCCCATCAGACCGATGCGGGCATTGCGCAGTTGGTGCGCGGCGCCCGCGGCCCGCACCCATTCTTCGATGCGCGTCCACACGCTGTCGTCGTGCAGCAATCCGAAGACGACGTCCGTCGCCAGACCCGCCCGCTGCATCGCGTAGACGGTCTCCGGCAGGGCCGTGGAATTGTCGTGCACCAACTGGTGATAGATGGTGGCCGAAGACATGTTCAGGCCGGCGGTGGGCTGCAATCCCACCAGCACCATGAACGTGCCGCAACGCTGCGCCACGGGCAGTACGAATCCCGACTGCACGTAGGTGCTCATGAAGCAGAACACCAGGTCCACGCGCTGCGCGGCCAACAGCTCGCCGGCGCGCCGGCCGCTCTCCACCGTGTCCACCAGTCCGGCGGAAACCACTTCCGCGCCCGATTTCGCAAGGCGCGCCTCGAACTCGCGGCGGTAGCCGTCCATCTCCTCGCGCGCGCCCGGAAACTGTGACCAATACCGGTAGAAGCCAACGCTGAACACTCCGATCCGGGGTGCGGTCATCGATTCTCCGTGAATCCTGATCTTTGAAATGTGAACATCTGGGTCTCCCGTTTCCGCGGTGCTATATACAGTGGAACCGGGATCGTGTCAAGCAAAAAGAGTTTGGGAAGATCGCCGGCGAGGGAGTCAGCGCAGCGGCAGTTCCACTTGGTATTCGTTCTCCGGAAGGAATAGTACCAGCGACCGCGCCTCTGAAAAGTCCTTCTTCATGCACGCCGCCCAGTCGCCCTTGTCCTCCACGCATCGATCCAGCGTGAGAACCTCGACCACAGCCCGCCCCCCGGCCGGCACGACCACATCATGCCGGATCTTCGCCCCATACATCGGCCGTAGTTCGTTCGTCCTCTTGAGCCGCGTGAGCACCTCGGTGCCCTCCCTGATGTGGACCTCCGCCCCGGTGCCGTTGCCCACCGAAAACCGGAGCACAAGATAGACCGCCGGTTGGCCCATGGCGGCCAGGCTGGTGTTCCCCAGCGCATAACCCACTCCCTCGAAAGACGCCGTCAGCGCCGACGTGTTCCACGGGATCGGCCGGTGGAGGTACCACTGCCAGGCGAAGGCAACCGCCGCAAGCGCCAGCACAAGCCCGGCCCCGATTACAAAGGGTTTGGCCGACCGCCGTTTGCGTTTGCGCACAAGCCTACTATATCCCACCGCACCCCCCCGCTTCCCGGAGCCGCGCGGCACCGGCTCCGCGCCGCCCGGTTGCGTTCGGGCACCCCGGAATCCTATTGTCTTGCATGGAGGCACACCTGGCATGTCACAACCCGGAACCAGCCGCCGTTCGTGGCTCAAAGGACTGATCGCATCCCCGGCGCTGTTCACCACGGCGCGGTCCGATGCGGCCCAGATCGGCCCCAGGGACAACATCAAGGTCACCAAGATCGAGTCCTTCGTGCTCAAAAACTCCTGGGTCTTCGTCAAGATCTCCACCGACGCCGGCATCACCGGCTGGGGAGAGATGCTTAAGGACGACGCCAAGGCCTGCGCCGCCGGCGCCCTCGAGGCCGGCCGCTACCTGGTGGGCCAGGACCCCCTGCGCGTGGTTCATCACTGGCAGGCGATCCACCGCGGCGCCTTCTATCGCGGCGGCCCCATCAAGACCGCCATCTCCAGCGGCATCGACATGGCGCTATGGGATATCACCGGCAAGGCGTTCGGCGTGCCCATCTACAAGCTTCTGGGCGGCCCCACCCGCGATCGCGTCCGGGTCTACGGCCGCGTCAGCCCGGAAACCGGCGTCAACGCGATGAAGGTCGGCTTGCGGGCGCTCGGCCGCGCGCCCATCAAGTATGTCGAGGGGCAAAAATTTGTCGACGGGTGTGTCGACAGCTTCAAGGCGCTCCGCCAGAAGTACGGTTCCGGCGTCGATATCGGCGTCGAATTCCACGGCGCGGTGCAGCCGCCCACCGCGATGCTGCTCATGAAGGCCCTTGAACCGTACCAGCCCTGGTTCTACGAAGAGGTCGTCCAGGCCCTGAACGTGGACGTCATGGCGGAGCTGGCGCGCAAGACCCACATCCCCCTCGCCACCGGCGAGCGGATCTTCACCAAGTGGGGTTTCCGCGAGATCCTGGAAAAACGGGCCGCTACCATCCTCCAGCCCGACCCCTGTTATGCCGGCGGCATCACCGAACTCAGGATCATCGCGGGCATGGCGGAGGTCTACTACTCCCCCATCGCGCCGCACAATCCGCAGGGACCCTGCTCGCTGGCGGCCGGCCTTCAGATCGCCGCCGCCATCCCCAACTTCCTGATCCAGGAACGGGGCGACAACGAGTACGCGGACCTGCTGGCGAAACCGCTGCCCCCGGTGAAAGACGGCTACCGCCCGCTGTTGACCGACCCGGGCCTCGGCATCACCATCGATGAGAACAAGCTGATGGCGCAGGTAGGCGAGCCCATGCAGTACCGCACCCGCTACGACCCCGACGACGGCTCGGTCGTGGACTGGTGAGGCACTTCACTCCATCACGGGACCGCCCAGAAGCTTGAGACCGGCCGCCTGGGCGAACGCGCGGAAGGCTTTGTCTCGCGTGAGCAGAGGAATCCCGCGATCGACACAGCTCTGAGCGATCAAGGCATCGCCGAGACGGGCTTTGCGGCGCCTCGCCAGTACCTTCGCACGCAATGTCCCCGCCCTGCTCCAGTAGCCCGGTCTTGCCTCGATCAGAGGTAGTTCCGTGAGGGACTGGCCGGCCGCCGACGAGAGCTTCGGGTCGCTCAATAGCTCCGTGAGCACGACGGGCGCCATCAGCACCTGCCGGTCGCCCAGCGCACGATCGAGCAGTTCGACATCCGCGCCACTGCCGCCTTGCAGAAAGGCGATCCAGGTGCTGGTATCGGCGGCAATCACCGGTCGGCCTTCAGTTCCGCCAGCGTGCGCGAGAAGCGAACCTTTCCCCGCATCTGGCGCAGTCGCGCGTAGGTCTGGGACGCCGCAACGAGTTCCAAACCGGCGCGAACGGTCTGAGTGATGCCGGCACCGCTAGCCTTTCGCGCTTTCGCCAGAAGCGCCGGCGGCACCTCGACGGTAATCTTGCGCGCTGCTTCCATCGCAGGCCAGGATACCATATTGGGCACCAGTATTGAGTATGGTCCATCACGGTCGCCGCCAACCGTACGGCGGGCCCCCGGACCCGCGCGGGACGCCCCGTCCCGCCGCAGCCTGTCCGCGTGCTCTTCCAGCGCTCGCTTCCGCCCGCGCCCAGGCTGTTAAGATGTGGATGGATGGCAGGGGAGCTTCCTGGGAAGGAACACCCGCGGCTCGTGCTTGCCGAGAGCGAGGGCGGACAACCGCGCCTCTCGCTCAAAGGCATGCCGGCGGCGCTGCTGGAGCGCGGCCCGGCCCGCCTGGCCTGGGTGACGGCGGGCTGGCTCGTCACTTCGCTGGCGGTGCTGGTGACACGCGAGCTGTTGCAGCCGGCGGCCGTCCCCGCGGGGCGGCTCCTGGTAATGCGGATCAACGAAGGCCTGCTGGTCGCGTTGTCTGCCGCGCTGCTGGTGGCCCAGCGCTCCGGCCGCCTCAAACCCCTCACCCTTCTTCGCCTGGGACTGATTTTCGAAGTCGCGGTGGCGGTGGCCATCGCGGTGTTCGAAAACTCCATCCCCTGGGAATCGGGAGAGATCGTCCGCGGTTTATCCGCCATCACGGTCTGGATCGGCATCTTCACCCTGCTGGTCCCGGTCCCTCCGCTGCTGGCCTGCGTGACCGGCGCGCTGGCGGCCACCGCCGGTCCCGTCGTCCACTGGACCCTTTCCGCCCTCGACCCCTACCCCGCCCTGCCTCCGAAGATGCTGTTCCTCTACTACTTCCCTTCGTATCTGATGGTCGCCGTGGCGGGCTTCCTCAGCGCGCGCCTCCTGCGCCTGGAGTGGTCCGTCGCCCGCGCGCGCGAGTTGGGCGCTTACGAGTTGATCGAGTTGATCGCGCGGGGCGGCATGGGAGAGGTCTGGCGGGCGCACCACCGGTCTCTCAAGCGCGACGCCGCCATCAAGCTGATCCGCTCGGAATCGCTCGCCGCGCGCACCGGCCGGCAGGCCGGGGTCATGCGCGCCCGCTTCGAACACGAGGCCCAGACCACCGCCTCGCTGCGCTCGCCCCACACCGTCGAGTTGTACGACTTCGGCGTGACCGACGACGGCGGCTTCTTCTACGCCATGGAGTACCTGGAAGGCTACGACCTCGAGCGCCTGGTGCGCGAGTTCGGCCCGCAGCCGCCGGGGCGCGTCGTGCACATCCTGGCGCAAGCCTGCCTGTCGCTGGAAGAAGCGCACAATCGCGGCCTGGTGCACCGCGACATCAAGCCCACCAACTTCTTCCTCTGCCGGCTGGGCGTGGAAGCGGATTTCGTCAAGCTCCTCGATTTCGGCCTGGTCAAGCGGCTCATCGCCGACGACGGCGCCCACCTCACCATCGACGGCAACACCACCGGCACCCCCGCCTTCCTGCCCCCGGAGATCGCCATGGGCGAGGACTCCATCGACCGCCGCGCCGACATCTACGGTCTCGGCTGCGTGGCCTACTGGCTGCTCACCGGCGAAGTCGTCTTCGACGAGAAAACCCACCACGCCACCGCCATGGCCCACGTGCAGAAGGAGCCCGTGCCGCCCTCGGCGCGGACCGGCCGCCCGATTCCGCCCGCCTTCGAGGCCATCGTCATGGCCTGCCTGGCGAAGGATCCTTCCGCCCGGCCCGAAAGCGCCGCGGCGCTCCGGCACATGCTGCTCACCTGCCCGGACGTCGCGTTGTGGTCCCCCCGGGAGGCCGAGGGATGGTGGGACTCCCGAAAAGGCGTGACAAAAAGCGCCTAGTCCGTCGTTCCGGAAGGGTTGCTGGGCTATCCTGAGACCATGGCCTCCAACAATTCTCTGGGAACGGCCGGCACTCTTCAGTCCGGCTCTTTCGCCTACACGATCTACCGATTGGATGCGTTGGAGAAGCACGGTTTCAGCGTCTCGCGCATGCCCTACTCGATCCGCATCCTGCTGGAAAACCTGCTGCGCAACGAAGACGGCGTCACGGTGACCGCGGACGACATCCGCTACCTGGCCGGTTGGGGCAAGGCAATGACGCCGCGGGAAATCAACTTCCGCCCCGCCCGCGTCGTGTTGCAGGACTTCACCGGCGTGCCCGCGGTGGTCGACCTGGCCGCCATGCGCGACGCCCTGGCGCAACTCGGCGGCGACCCGCACCGCGCCAACCCCCTGATCCCCGCCGACCTGGTGATCGACCACTCGGTGCAGGTGGACCATTTCGGCACGCCCGCGGCCTTCGATCTCAACGTCGCCCTCGAGTACCAGCGCAACGCCGAGCGCTACGCCCTGCTGCGCTGGGCGCAGACCGGGTTCCGCAACTTCCGCGTCGTCCCCCCGGGCACGGGCATCGTCCACCAGGTGAACCTCGAGTACCTGGCGCCGGTGGTCGCGGTCTATCGCTATGGGCACATCCGCACGGCCTACCCCGACACCGTGGTGGGCACCGACTCGCACACGACCATGATCAACGGTCTGGGCGTGGTCGGCTGGGGAGTGGGCGGCATCGAAGCCGAGGCCTGTATGTTGGGCCAGCCGCTCTCGATGCTGCTGCCCGAAGTCGTGGGCTTCAAGCTGCACGGCCGGCTGCCGGCCGGCGCCACCGCCACCGACCTGGTCCTCACCGTCACCCAGATGCTCCGCAAGAAGGGCGTGGTCGGCAAGTTCGTCGAGTTCTACGGCCCGGGCGTCAAGGCGCTGAGCCTGGCCGACCGCGCCACGGTCTCCAACATGGCCCCCGAGTACGGCGCCACTATCGGAATCTTCCCCATCGACGGCCTCACTCTGGACTACCTGCGCCTGACCAACCGCTCACCGGACCAGGTGGCCCTCGTCGAAGCCTATGCCAAGGAGCAGGGACTGTTCCTCACCGAGGACACGCCGGAGCCGCTGTTCACCGACACTCTCTCGCTCGACCTGGGCACGGTGGTTCCCTCCCTCGCCGGACCGAAGCGCCCGCAAGACCGCATCGACCTGCCGCAGGTGAAGTCGAACTTCCTCGCCGGGCTGGGCGCGGAACCGCGCCACTCGGGCGTACTGCGCGACGGCTCGGTCGTCATCGCCGCCATCACAAGCTGCACCAACACGTCGAATCCATCGGTGATGATCGGGGCCGGCCTGCTGGCGAAGAAGGCGGTCGAGCGCGGCCTCAAGGTGAAGCCGTGGGTGAAGACCTCGCTCGGACCCGGCTCGAAGGTCGTGCTCGATTACTACCGCGAATCCGGCCTCCTGCCTTACCTGGAAGCTCTGAACTTCCACCTGGTCGGTTACGGCTGCACCACCTGCATCGGCAACAGCGGCCCGCTTCCGGAGCCGGTGGCCGAAGCGGTGCGCAAGGACAACCTGGTGGTGGCGGCCGTGCTCAGCGGCAACCGCAACTTCGAAGGCCGCGTGAACCCCCTGGTGCGCGCCAACTATCTCGCCTCGCCGCCGCTGGTGGTGGCCTACGCCCTGGCGGGCCGCGTCGACATCGACTTAGCCAACGAACCGCTGGGGCAGGATTCCGAAGGCAACCCGGTCTACCTGCGTGAAATCTGGCCCGATCCCGAAGAGGTCGAGTCCGTGGTTCGCAACTGCGTCCACCGCGAGATGTTTCGCAAGGAATACGCCCAGGTGTTCGAGGGCGACGCCCTGTGGAAGTCCATGAAGATCCCCAAGGGCGACCGCTTCCACTGGGACCCCGCCTCCACCTACATCCGCAAGCCGCCCTACTTCGACGCCATGCCCGATCCCTCGGCGCCCATCGCCGATCTGGCCGGCCTGCGCGCCCTGGCCGTGCTGGGCGATTCGGTGACCACCGACCACATCTCGCCCGCCGGTTCGATCCCGCAGGAGTCTCCCGCGGGGCGGTACCTGATCGGCCTCGGCGTCGCTCCCAAGGACTTCAACAGCTACGGCTCCCGCCGCGGCAACCATGAAGTGATGGTGCGCGGCACCCTCGCCAACATCCGCCTGCGCAACCAGCTTGCCCCCGGCACCGAAGGCGGCTGGACAACGCACTTCCCCTCCGGCGACCGCATGTGGATCTACGAAGCCGCCATGCGCTACCGGCAGGAAGGCGCGCCGCTGCTCATCCTGGCCGGCAAGGAGTACGGCTCCGGCTCCTCGCGCGACTGGGCCGCCAAAGGCGTGCGGCTCCTGGGCGTGCAGGCGGTCATCGCCGAGAGCTTCGAGCGCATCCACCGCTCCAACCTGGTTGGAATGGGCGTGCTCCCGCTAGAGTTCCTCCCCGGCGAAAACCGAGCCACGCTAGGCCTGACCGGCCAGGAAGTCTTCACCATAGAAGGTATAGCCCAAGCGGTCCCCGGTGGTGTGGCCCGAGTAACCGTCGCCGGAACCCAGAAGAGTTTCCAGGTGAAAGTGCGCATAGACACCCCGCGCGAAATCGACTACTACCGCGGCGGCGGCATCCTCCCCTACGTGCTGCGCACCCTGAAGCCGAAATAGGTCACTCCTCCGCCGGCAGCACCCGCACAAACTCTCCCACCACGGTGAATTCGTCCGGCCGCAGCTCCCACGGCTCGAACTCCGGGTTCAGCGGCTCCAGGCGGATCGTCTCGTGCTCCCAGGAGTCTCCCGTCTGCCTCTTGACGCTGGTGTAGCGCTTGATGGTGAACTCCGCCGTGCGGTCCACCCCGAAGCGCTGGATCAGCAGCAACCGCCCCTGCCGCGATCCCGCCGCACCCCTGCGGAACACGCACAAGCTCCCGTCGGGAATCTTCGGCTCCATCGAGCGGCCCACCACACGCCCCACGAACATGTCCTCGCCGAGGCCCAGGTCCGCGGGAGCCTCCACCCAATCCTCCGCCTCGACTTCGTTCTCCGCGCTCAACCCGCCCGCCGCCGCGCGCAGCGAATACAGCGGCAAGTGCGTCTGGAACTCCAACACCTTGGGCTTGACGTTCTCGCGGTACAGCCGGTTCAGCCGCCCCTCGAAATCCCCCAACTGAATCGCCTCGCGATCCGTCACGCGGACCAGGTTGGAGGCGTTCTGTTCGAGGTACTCGACCAGCGCCTTCCCGCCCATCTCGCCGGCCTTCCGGTTGAGGTCGTCTTCCAGCAGTTCGAGGACTTCGGCTTCCTCCTCCTCCGCGATCGCCCCCCAGTCGCGCCGCAGGCGCAGGTAGAGCCGGTCGCGGGCGGGATCCAGAAGCAGAACGCCGGCGTTCTCCGGCGGCCGGCCGGGCAGGGCCACTTGCAGGAACAGACACTCGGCCCGCTCCATCGTCAGGACCTCCCCGCGGGCCATAGTTTTCTATCCTAACAGTCCTCATCGGCCACCGGACGGCGCCGGTGAGCCAAGTTTCCGGCCGTCCCCCGTCGGCTAGGGCGGGTTGGGGAAGTAGCCCTTACGGCTCCTGACGGTCACCGCCGGCAGTTTCACCTGCACGATGATGTTGCGGAACTGCCGGTTCGTATCCGTGTTGTTGGGAACGTAGCGAAGGATGTACTGCGTGGTCACCTCGCCGGTCACGTTGGCCACCGCGCGGAAGATGCCCGAGGCGATGGCCGCCGCGTACCCTCCGGTGCCCACCTTCAGCGCGTAGTTGCCTTCGTCGGAGGGCGTGGAGAGATAGCCCGAAACGTCCTTGTAGACCCCCTCCAGCGGATACTCAACGCGCCCGCCGGTCTCCTCGGCCAGCCGCGTCAGGTTCTTCTCGCCCTCGTTGTTGAAGCCGAACGCCACGGTGCTGACGCCGTAGATCGTCACCAGGTTCCGCTGCGCGATCTCCAGCACCTCTTCCAGCCGCTTCTTGCTGGCGTTGTCGTGGCCGTCGCCGATGATAATGATCACCCGGCGCGGCTCGATCGGCTCGCCCTTCACCAGGTTCCGGCTGGTGCAGGCCATGTAGATGGCGTCGTACAGCGCCGCCCCGCCGCCCGGCTTCAGCTTGCTGATCTTCTCCGCGATCACGTAAGAGTCGCTGGTGGTGTTCACCGCCAGCTCGGCCTCGGTCGAGTAGGTGATCAGGTAGCCGCTGAACCGCTTATCGCCCTCCGGCAGCATTGTGAACACCAGTTCCCGCGCGGCGTCCTGGTAGGTCTTCCAGTGCACGCGGCTGGCGCTGGACAGATCCAGCAGGAAGCCCACCACGACCGGCTGGTTCTGCTCCCGGCTGAAGAAGCGGATCGTCTGTTCCTTGCCCTCGTCGAAGACCTTGAAATCGGCCTTCTCCAGGTTGGAGACAAATC
>CAYOTD010000062.1:0-12929 GCA_964406685.1 uncultured Solibacteraceae bacterium
AGCGCGCCTCCCAGGCCGCCCGCGACACCACTTCACTGATCGAGGAATCCATCGGGACGGTCAAGGAAGGCCGGGGAAAACTGGACATGGTGGCAACCGCCATCCGCTCCATCACCGGCGCCACGGGCGAGGTGCAGAAGCTGATCAACGAGGTGAATGGCGGCAGCCGGCAGCAATCCAGCGGCGTCGAGCAGGTGGCGCGCGCCATCAGCCAGATGGAACAGCAGACCCAGCACACCGCGGCCGCGGCCGAACAAAGCGCCTCGGCCAGCCAGGAGCTGAACTCACAGTCCGATGCGATGAAGGACCTCGTCGCGCGCCTGAACAGGCTGGTGAGGGGCGAACCCGCCCTCGCGGCTTAGCGCGACGGCCGCAGCCGCACAACCCAGACCTCGGCCGGCGCCAGCCGGCGCGCCAGGCGCGGGACCGGCGCGCCGGTCACCAGGTCCGTCGCGGACCAGTCACCCGAGACGCGGATTGACGTCTCGACGGGCGCCTCCTGGTGGTTAAAGGCGACCAGAAGCCGGTCGGCGCCCGACTCGAGCAGGCGAACCTCGGCCGGGCCACCTTCCACAACCGCCGGCCGCTCCACGCCCGCCCAATCCACCAGCGCTTCGAAGAACCGCGCCGAGACCGCCTCCGGCTGCTGCTGGTAGGCGACGGCAAGGTAGGAGCCCAACGCCAGCGTCTTGCCGCGCCCGTAGCTCGACAGGACCGCGCCCGGCCGGCCGTCAGCGAAGCGCGCCACCACGCGCGCCCGCTCGTTCAGCGGTTCCAGCGTTTCCTCGTAGAGCCGGGCGGCGAGCGTGTCTCCATCCTTCATCCCGGCCGGTTCGGTCCCCGCCCAACGCAGCGCGGTGCGCGAACCGGGAATCGACTGGACGGCGGTCTCGCGGCAGCCAAAGACCTCGTGCAGACCCAGCCCGGGGATGATCTCGGCGGCGTAGCCGCGGTCGTTGTTCCACCCCAGGCGGGCCTCGGCGACCACCGCGCCGCCCGCGCGCACGTATTCCGCGATGGCCCCGCCGGCCTTCTCCGGCAGCATCAGCGGGTATTGCAGGAAGACGAGCTTGTAGCCGGCCAGCCCGCGGTGTGCTACCTCGTCGATGTGTACGAAATCCACCGGCACGTTGGCGGAGAACAGCGCGCGGTAGATGCCCAGCATCGAATCGCGCTCGATGCCGGCCACCTCGCCCTGCGGTCCGCCGTAGGTGGCCGCGCGCTGCCGCCCGCCCACCATGTAAACCAGCGGATTGTAGACGATGGCCACCTGCGCCTTGACGGGCCGGGCGTCGAGGAAGAGCCGCTGGTTCCGGTCGACCACGGCGGCCGCGCGGCCAGCTTCGCGCGCGCGCTCGGTGAGCGTGCCGTCAAGCTGGATGAGCCCGTAGCCGCCCGATTCGTAGCCGCTCGACATGGGATACCAGGCGTAGACGCAGACGCCCTTGGCGCCGCGCGCCAGCGCGCTCCAGGACCACACGCGCAGATCCTCGGGAGTGACCGTGCCGCTGACGTTCAGCGCCACCGTGCCGAAGCCGGCCTGCAACTCCCCGATCCAGAAGCCGCGGGGCCCATTGGCCGAGCGGGAGAAATCCAGCAGCGCGCCCCGCCAGGCCGCGTCGCGGCCCACGGCGAAGGAGTGCTTGGGATAGAACGACGTCCCGTAGTAGTCGACCTGGCGCGACATGATCCAGTCGTCCGGGCTGCCGTCGCCGGCCAGCGGCGAGGTGAACAGGTTGGGCGCGGCGGCGTGGCTGGTGGCCACGC
The DNA here is from genome assembly GCA_964406685.1 of uncultured Solibacteraceae bacterium. Classification (GTDB taxonomy): domain Bacteria; phylum Acidobacteriota; class Terriglobia; order Bryobacterales; family Bryobacteraceae; genus JACQZT01. The sequence continues at coordinate 1,768 of CAYOTD010000062.1, forward strand.
GGTCCGGCGCCACGCGCTTAACGGCGTCGTAGCGCGCGCGCAGGTCCTCGCCCAGTTTGTCGCGGATGTACAGCCGCCAGTCGATGTAGTCGGTGTAGGAGAGGATCGTGCTCAACCGGTTCGGCTCGACCTCGTCCCAGGAAGTGAAACGCCGGTACCAGGCGCGGTTCAGCGCTTCCAGCGTTCCGTACTTCTTCTTGAGCCAGCCGCGGAACCGCGCCACCGAATGGGGACAGAAACAGTACTCGGCGTTGGGCAGGAAGGTGGCCGTGGCCCAGTTGATCACGTGCGGCTCGCTCCACAGGTCCCAGCCGTGGAAGGCCGGCGAGCGGCGCGCGCGCTCCGCCAGGGCCGCGTAGAAGCGCAGCGTCGCCTCGCGCACGCCCGCGTGGTCGTTGCAGTAGCCGGGCGAGGACTCCGACTTCATGACGTAGCCGCTGGCGGAGACATACTCCGCGCCGGGGTACTTGCGTCCGACCCAGTCCGGAGCGGCGTCCATGTAGACCTGGACGATGACCTTCAGCCCCTCCTGCTCGGCCAGCTCCAGCAGCACGTCGAGAGTGTCGAACTGGTAGCGGCCCTCGGCCGGCTCCCCGCTGGCCCAATCCATCCAGCAGCGGATCGAGTTGAAACCCAGGCTCTTGATCTGGCGCAGATCCTTCCGCCAGACCTCCTTCTTGGAACGCGCGTCCGATTCCAGCATGGGGGCGCGCGCCTTGCCGCCGCCGTACCAGACAGCCATGGGGAAAAAGTCCGGAGATGGCTGCGCCGACAGGATACCGGCACCCAGGAGAAGCCACAGTCGCAACATGCCATCTTAGAGTATGATTCTTAGCCAGGAGGCCGCAACTACAGATGCCCACAGGGCTGTTTCAGACGCTGCTCGGCGCCCTTGGCGTCCTGTTTGCCTTCTCGCTCGGCCGCAACGCCGTCAAGTTCCGCCGCGGTGAGGTCCGGCGGGGCGCCGCTATCGGATGGGCGCTGCGCACCACGGTTTGCGTCTACGCCGTGTTCTACTTCGGCGGGCTGCGGTGGCCGTTCCTGCTGACCCTCGCTCTGGCGGCGGTGGCGCTGACTGCCGGGGTGTGGCTGGAATCGCGGCCCCGGAAAGCGGAAGACCTGACACACCTCATGTTCCCGAAAGAGTAGCCCCTGGCCGCCGATATGTAAGGATGATGGAGGGCATTGTCAGCGCTGCCGGTGTGCGGAAGACCTCGCTTTCCAGTGTGCCGGCGTTCCCGCCCGTCGCCGCCCAACTGCTGCGCGCCCTGAGCGGAGAAGACGCCAGCGTGGCCGAGGTCGTGCGCCTCATCTCCTCCGACGCGGCGCTCTCGGCCCAGATCCTCCAGCAGGCCAACTCGCCCCTTTACGGCGCGCGGTCCCCGATCGTCACCGTGCGCGGCGCGGTGGTGATGCTTGGCCTCGGACGCGTGAAGTCCGTCGCCCTCACCCTGGTCACCGGCAACTACCTCCGCCGGGCGCTGCGGTTTGTCGAACTGCGCGGCTGCTGGCGCCACACCATGGCATGCGCGCTGCTGGCCGAAAAGCTGGCGGGCTACTGCGGCATGGCGGAGGGCGTGGCCTACACCGCGGGCCTGCTCCACGACATCGGCCGTCTCGGCCTGTTGGCCGCCGCCCCCGAACGGTACGCCGAAATGCTCCGCGCCTCCGCCATTCAGTGCCTGGACATCCTGGACTACGAGCGGGAGCGGTTCGGCGCCGACCACGCCGAGGCCGGGCGGCTCCTGATCGAAGAGTGGAAGCTCCCCGCGGAATTCGCCGTCATCGCCGGCCGCCATCACGATCCCCCGGACGGAAGCGAGTTCGACCTGCTGGCGCTGGTGCACGTCGCCTGCCGGTTGGCCGACACTCTCGGCTTTGAGGTCGTCCCTCCCACCCGGCCCGCGACCGTCGAGGAGTTGCGGGCGATGCTGCCCCCCGGCGCGCGCGACCGCTTTACAGTCACCGCCGAGCAACTTCAAGCGGAGATCGCCGAGCAGATCGTGGCGCACGCTCCCGGGGCGTGAGCGGCCCAGCGATGTCCGGCCCCCCCGCATCGTGTGTCCTGATACGGGTATCGTTGCGTGGGAGCGGACATGGTCGTCTTCCTGGCTCTGGCGGTGCTGGCCGGCTGCCTGGTCCTCCCCATCGTTGCGATCGCGCGCACCCGCCGGATTCGGGCTCTGGAAGACCATCTGGCGGGTGTGGAAGCGGCGCTCCGGCGAGTCATGCAGCAGCAGGCAGCCCCGCCCGCCGTGGGCGTGCCTGCGGGACTCGCCTTCGCCTGGGCGGGGGTCCGACCGTCACCGCAAGCAATGGCATTGCCTGTTCCAGATTCCTACCGCGGGCGGCCTCACCATCCTCTATCTCTCCATCTACGGCGCGTTCGGCTACTGTTTCCTGATCGATCAGCGCAGCGCTTCCGTCTTCCTGGCCATCGTGGTGGTGGAAGCGCACCTGATGGCGGTGGCGGACAACGCGCCGTCCATCGCCGTGATGGCCCTGACCGGCGGCTTTCTGATTCCTCTCCTGCTCGGCACGGGACGGGACCAGTACCGGGTGCTGTTCACTTGCATCGGCCTTCTCGACCCGGGCGTGCTCTCCGTGGTGATCGGCCGGGGCTGGCGCGGGCTCGGGTCGCTGGCCTACGCGGGAACGCATCTGCTGTTCTGGGGCTGGTACGCCGAGCACTACCATCCCGACAAGCGCCTGGCGGCGCTGCTGTTCCAGAGACAGCCGGCTTCCTGCTGTTCGTGCTGGCCGACCTGGCGCGGCACCTGCGCCGCAAAGCCGCCCACTGGGAGGAGCACCTCCGCCTGGCGGTGAATCCCTTGGTGTTCTACGCCGCCTGCTTCTTCCTGCTGGCTGGCGACTACTACGATTGGATGGCGGCGCTGGCCCGCACGGAAATGACCTTCCGCTCCCCGGCCCGCCGCCTGCTGCTGTTGACTCTGGGAACGGCCCTGGCCTTCCTCACTCTCGCCATCCCCGTGCAGCCGGAGATTACCAGGCTGCGCGTCCGGCGACCGATCCGCGTGAAGGGCGTGATGACGCCGTTCGAGGCCACTGTCGAGCCGAGAGAGGCGGACCGCGTTTCCGAGCGCCCGGCTTCCGTCTGGCGCGTGGATCTGGGGGACGCGGTCCGTGGCAGCGCCTGCTGCTCACCGTCGGAGAGAACGCTTTTTCGCGGCCCTATCGAGTGGATGCCATCGAAGGTCCGGCGGTGCCGGTCCTCCCGGCGTCCGGAGAACTTGCCCGGCTCGAAGACGACGAATCCAGGCGGCCGGCGATCGATTTCGGCGAGCATCACGCGCGCCGTCTCAAACTGACCATCACCGATGACCGCAACCCGTCGCTTTCGATCGCCGGTGTCGCCGCCATGAGCGCCGCGCTACGACCTGGGCGCCCGCATTCCGGTGGATCTGACGGCGGATCCTTTCCGCCTCGTTCTCGGCGCGCAACGGGACAACCCGATCTACCGCCCGGAGCCCAAACCGCTTTCGGAACGCTCGCCCTGGCTGGCCTACGGCGTACTCGCCGCCGCCGCTTCCGGAGAGCCGCGACCTTCCTACAGCCGGTTGATCAGGCTGGCCACGTAGCCGGCGCCGAATCCGTTGTCGATATTGACCACGGTGACATTGCTGGCGCAACTGTTCAGCATGCCCAGCAGCGCGGCCAGTCCGTGAAAGCTGGCTCCGTACCCCACGCTGGTAGGCACGGCGATCACCGGCGCCGAGACCAGCCCGCCCACCACGCTCGGCAGCGCCCCCTCCATGCCGGCGCAGACCACCACCACACGCGCCTGGAGCAACTGCTCGCGGCTGTTCATCAATCGGTGGATGCCGGCCACGCCCACGTCGGAGATGGCCTCCACCTGGTTGCCCATCACCTCGGCGGTGACCAGCGCTTCCTCGGCGACAAATAGGTCGCTGGTGCCCGCGCAGACCACGGCGATGCGGCCCTTGCCGTGGATAGTCCGGTCGCGCCAGACGCGGAGGGCGCCTGAGAGCGGAAAGTACTCCGCCTCGGCGAAGCGCGCGCGGAACCGCTCCGCCGCAGAGGCATCGGCGCGGGTGACCAGCACGTTGCTGGCCTTCTCCAGCAGGCGCGCGGCGATCTCCATCACCTGTTCCGGCGTCTTGCCCTTGGCCAGAATCACCTCGGGCATTCCGTGGCGCAGGGCGCGGTGATGATCCACCTTGGCGAAGCCCAGGTCCTCGAACGGCAGGTGGCGCAACTGGGCGAGGGCCGCGTTCACCTCCAGCGCGCCGCCGCGCACCTGTTCGAGCAGTTGGCGCAGTTGTTCCTGGTCCATTCCCCGCTCCTAGAAATCCAGTACGTCCCCCAGCTTCAAACCGTGCTTGGCCGCCATGCCGCCGCCGATCTCAAGCACATACTGGGCCCGCTCGTGGCCTCCGTAGTGGAAGCACTGGCTGGCCGCGGTCTTGCATGGCGGGGCGTCGGCGACGATCTCCACGATGCGGCGATTGCGGTCCATCCAGATGATGTCGAGCGGGATCCGCACCTGGTACATCCAGTAGGTGTAGCTGCCCTCGCGCTCATGGAAGAACAACATGCCGCGGTCCGGGGCAAGGGAATCGCGGAACATCATGCCGCGCGCCATGTCGGTGACGTGCACCATGCGTTCGGCCTTGATCTTCTGCCCGCCGGGCAAGGTGACGATGGAGGATTGCAGGTCGTCCATCGTGGCCGGCTTCTCTCTCGAACAGGCCAGGGCGAAAACAAGCGGCAGCAGCGCCAGAGTCCGTAAACGCGGCATGAAATAGCATGGTACCCTATTACTCCGATGCCGCGAGGATTCTGGTCCCGGGTCCGGCTGACGCTCGAGATGATCCGCTTCGAGCACTCCCTGTTCGCCCTTCCCTTCGCTCTCACCGGAGCGCTGCTGGCCGTTCGCGAGGGCGGGTTTGCCGGCACGCGGCTGGGCGCGCGGCTGGCCTGGATCGTGGTGGCGATGGTGGCCGCGCGCTCGGCCGCGATGGCCTTCAACCGCATCCTGGACGCCGATCTCGACGCGCGCAATCCCCGCACCCGCGCGCGGCACCTCCCCGCCGGCCTGCTTTCGAAGGGGTTCGCCTGGGGCTTCGTCGTCGTGATGTCGGCGCTGTTCATGTTCGCGGCCGCGGCGCTGAATCCGCTCTGCTTTCTGCTGTCCCCGGTGGCGCTGGCAGTGATCTTCTTCTACTCCTTCACCAAGAGGTTCACCTCGCTGTCGCACCTGGTGCTGGGCCTGGCGCTCGGCATCTCGCCGGCGGCGGCCTGGATCGCGGTCGAGGGCTCGCTCGACCTCCGCATCCTCTGGCTGACCGCGGCGGTCATGTTCTGGACCGCGGGATTCGACATCATCTACTCCTGTCAGGACTACGAGTTCGACGTCGACAGCGGCCTGTTCAGCCTGCCGCGCCGTTTCGGCATCGGCGGCGCGCTGATCCTCGCGCGCGCCTTCCACCTGGCCATGGTCCTCTGCCTGGCGGCGCTGATCGAGAGCTTCCGCCTCGGATCGCTGAGCCTGGCGGGAGCGGCGGTTGTGGCCGTCCTGCTGGTGTGGGAACACCGCCTGGTGCGGGCCGACGACCTGTCGCGGGTGGACGCCGCCTTCTTCACGGTGAACGGGTGCGTCAGCGTGGTATTCTTCTTGTTCTGGGCCGCCGACATCCTCTTTCTGTCGCGCGGAGGAGTCTGAACATGGAGGTTTCCTTCGAGGACCGGGAGTTGCTGTCCGTGCGGGACAAGGTGCTCGCGGGCGAGCGGCTGGGCTTCGAAGACGGGATCGCCCTCTACCGGACCGCCGATATCCTCGCCCTAGGCTGGATGGCCAACCTGGCGCGCGAACGGCTGCACGGCAACGTCACCTACTTCAACGTCAACCGCCACATCAATCCCACCGACGTGTGCGTGGCCAGTTGCCGGTTGTGCGCCTTCGGCAAGAAGGCCCGCGACCCGAAGGCCTACACCATGTCGCTCGAACAGGTCTGGGAAACCGCCGGGCGCGGCTGGAGCGAGGCGGTCACCGAGTTTCACATCGTCGGCGGGCTGCACCCGGAACTCACCCTCGACTGGTACTGCCAGGCGTTTCGCGGCCTCAAGCAGCGCTTCCCCCGCGTGCATCTGAAGGCGCTCACCATGGTTGAGATCGCCTACCTGGCGCGGCGAACGAGAGTCTCCATCCGCCAGACCCTGGAGCGGCTCATCGAGGCGGGCGTGGACTCCCTGCCCGGCGGCGGCGCGGAGATCTTCTCCGAACGCGTGCGCCGCATCCTCTGCGACCACAAGATCGACGGCGGCGAGTGGCTGGATGTCGCCCGCCAGGCGCACCAGCTCGGCCTCAAAGCCAACTGCACGATGCTTTACGGCCACATCGAAAGCGACGAGGATCGCGTCGACCACCTGCTGCGGCTGCGCGGATTGCAGGATGAGACCGGAGGCTTCGTCGCCTACATTCCTCTGGCCTTTCACCCGGACAACACTCTTCTGGCGCACATTCCCTCCACCACCGGCTTCGCCGACCTGAAGAACGTGGCCGTGGCGCGGCTGCTGCTCGACAACATCCCGCACGTCAAGGCCTACTGGATCATGATGACGCCGCGCATCGCGCAGATCGCGCAACGCTTCGGCGCCGACGACATCGACGGGACCGTGGTCGAGGAACGCATCTACCACGATGCCGGGGCCCCCACCAGCCAGTCGCTGCGGCGCGACGAGTTGCTGCGGCTGATCCGCGAAGCCGGGCGCAACCCGGTCGAGCGCGACACGCTCTACCGGCCGGTGGAGCGAACCGAGACTACCTTTACCGTTCTGGTTTGAGCCCCGCCGCCGTGACCTTCACCACCACTCCCGCCGACGCCGGCAAGAGGCTCGACCTGTGCGTGCAGGGGCGCTTTCCCGAATGCAGCCGGTCGCGCGTGAAGGAGTGGATCGCCGCCGGCCGCGTGCGGGTGAACGGCGCGCCGGCCAAGCCCGCCTGCCTGCTGCGCGGAGGCGAGTCGGTCGAAGTCGAGCCGGCCGCCCCGCCCCCGCTGCGCGCCTCTCCCGAAGCGCTGCCGGTCGAGATCCTCTATGAAGACGACGACGTGGTGGTGGTGAACAAGGCGGCCGGCATGAGCGTCCATCCCGGCGCCGGGCGCTCCTCCGGCACCCTGGTCAACGCCCTGCTGCACCACTTCAGCCGATTGTCGGCCGCCGGCGGCGAGGACCGGCCGGGCATCGTCCACCGGCTCGACAAGGACACCAGCGGCGTCCTCGTCGTCGCCCGCCACGACGCGGCCCACCGCAGCCTGGCCGCGCAGTTCGCCGGCCGCGAGGTGGAGAAAATTTACATCTGCCTCGTCGAGGGCAATGTGAAGCGGGACCAGGGCCGGATCGACCGGCCCATCGCGCGCGATCCCGTCCGCCGCACACGCATGACCGCGCGCCTGGCCGCCGGCCGCCCGGCCTCAACCGAGTACCGTGTCCTGCGCCGCTATCACGGCTTCACATTGCTGGAAGTGCGGATTGGCACGGGCCGGACGCATCAGATCCGCGTCCATCTTTCTTTCCTCGGCCACCCGGTGGCGGGCGACCGGCTGTACGGCGCACGGGGCGGCGAAGACCGTTTCTTCCTCCACGCCCGCCGCATCCGTTTCCGCCAACCCTCCACCGGAGAGCCGCTGGCGGTCGAAGCCGCGCTGCCGCCCGAGCTTGAGCGCTGGCTTCAGGGGCTTCTATAATCGAGTGGAAGGGCCGTCATGACAGCCATCCGAACACCGAGACTTCTGGCGTGCCTCGCCATGGTCACGCTCACCGCCGGAGCGCAGGCCCCGAGGCTGGCTACGCCCGAACCCGACCAGAAGGCGCGCATCGTCCTCGACGTTACCCGCGTGAACATGTTGTTCACGGTCAGCGACAGGAAGGGCCGCTTCGTCACCAACCTGAGCAAGGACGATTTTCAGGTCTTCGAGGGCAAGCATCAGCAGAACATCCTCGAATTCACGGCTGAATCCGGCCTGCCCTTGCGTCTGGCTGTGCTGATCGACACCTCCAACAGCATTCGCGACCGCTTCCGGTTCGAGCAGGAAGCGGCCATCGAGTTCATCAAGAGCCTCATGCGGCCGGACGTGGACAAGGCCATCACCGTCAGCTTCGACACCCGGACGCAGTTGGAAGCGGACCTGACGGGCGACGTCGAGAAACTGGCCAAGTCGATCCGCGACCTGCGCCCCGGAGGCGGCACGTCGCTCTACGACGCGATCTTCTTCGCCTGCCGCGACAAGCTCATGCAGGACCAGCCCCGCCACAAGTTCCGCCGCGCCATGGTGGTGCTGAGCGACGGCGACGACAACAACAGCAGCTACACGCGCGACCAGGCGCTGGAGATGGCGCAGAAGGCCGACGTGGTCGTCTACACCATCTCCACCAACATCACCCGCGTGCCCACCGACGGCGACCGCGTGCTCAAGTACTTCGCCTCCGAGACCGGGGGCCTGGCGTTCTTCCCCTTCCAGGTGCAGGACATGGCGCAGTCCTTCGAGAACATCGCCAACGAACTGCGCCACCAGTACAACCTACTCTACCGGCCGGATCCGCTGCGCACCGACGGCAAGTTTCACGAAATCAACGTGAAGGTGAAGGGACAGAAGGATCTGATTGTGCGGACGCGCAAAGGCTACTACGCGCCCCGGATGTAGCGGCCGGGAACCCCTCTACCGCACGCGAAACGAGGTGATGGCGCGGTTGAAGCGGCCCAGGTCCGCTTCGTCCCGGTCCAGCCTCCCCCGGGGGCCGTGGAAGCCCTCGTCGCGGTAGATCTCGACGATGCGCGCACGGCCGAAGAAGCGGAGGGACCGGAAGCGGTCGTTCCACCTCGGTCCAACGTTGGGCACGTCCTCACCCGAACGGACGCAGAAGGCTTCGCCGCGGAATCCCCGGTCGCTGAAGAAGCACACGCCGTCCCTCGGCGGCCGCAAATCGGACCCGCCCCATCCCGGGCCCCGGTCCGGGTGGTGACCGCCGATCTCAGACCAGTTCTGCCGCCAGCGTAGGCGGAAGTGATATTCTTCCGCGCCGCCCTGGCGGTCCTCGATGCGAACCCAGGCCCGAAACCCGTTACGCCGCTCCGGCCGTTGAATCAGTTCCACCCGCCCGCGGCCGTCGATCCCGCGGAACTCGAAATCCACCAGCCGCTGGCCGCGAGGCAGGGGCTGCGAGCACTCGCTTCCGGCGTCCCTGCCGGGGCGTCCGCGAACCGTCTCCACCGTCACCAGGTCGCCGACCAGAAAGACGTTGACCTCGTCATCCACCAGAACCCGAATCTCGCAGCGGCCTTCCGGCGCTCTTTCGTCCCATCCCGGCATTCGCCGGGCGCGAAACTGGTCGGTCGCCGCTTGCCCCATCAGGCAACCAAGAACCACCCCGCCGGCCAGCCTCGTCAACTTCCGCGTGTGCGCTCTCACAATCCAAATGTATCAGCCGCCGGTACCGATCCGCACTTCGCCCAACGAAATCAGGGATTTACCCTATGGTACGAGCGGAGAGGGAGAGTCCCCCGGGAGTACCAGCCCGAATTGGACTCCGCGATCTATTCTAGCTGCTGGACTTAACCGATAGAATCCGGTAGAGGCATGGAACTGTCCTCCATCGAGCTGCACGTGTTTGTCAGCCTGACGGTGATACTGGGCACCGGTCTGGTTGCGCTCCTGGTGGACTATCTGAAGGGTAACAACGAGCAGCTTCGCGAGTACAACGTTGAGCTCCGCGTGCGCCGCGAAGAGGAAAACCGGCGCTCGCTTACCGAGATCCGGCTGTTGCGCGAACAGATGATCGCCGGCGCGAATCTGATCACGCACATCGATCACCCCGACCCAAGCGAGGCCAAACCCGCCGAGGCGCGGCCGGAGCCGGCTCCGGTCGTTGTTAACGTGGCGCCCGCGGCGGCGCCCGCCCCGTTGCAGCCGGAGGTCATCGAACAGGCCGTCGAGAGGGCCGTGCGCAACGCCGCCGCCGAGAAACCGGCCCCCGCACCCGCGCCGGCGCGGGAGGAGAGCCCGAAACCCACCCCGCCTCCGCCCGCGGAGGCGCCCGCGCCGAACTCCCTGCTGGACCATGTCATCGTCACCACCATGCCGGAAGGCGAGGTCGAGAAGGTGCTGCTCTACGAACGCCTGCCGGGAGACGCAGACCTCGCCGAGGAGCCCCGCGTGGTCTTCATGACCCTGGACGAAGAGGAGTACGAGCCCCTCGTGGAAGAGGCGCCCGAGCCTCAGCCTGAGCCCCAGCCTGAACCCCAGCCCGAGCCGGCCCAGGCCCCTCCGGTTCCGCTCCCGCCTGCCGACGCCAGGCCTCAGCCCCCGCCGGAGCCGATCCGGACCGAGTGCGCCGTCGGTCCGGCAGCCGGAAATGTCGCGCTCCCCCCACTGTCCCCGGCGAAAGTCCGGGCAGAGGGCCCCAGGTTGGAAACCGCGCCGCCCGTCCCACCGGAAGCCATCCTGCCGAAGTCATCCGGAGCGGTCGTGCGCCGCGAGGTGGAGCCCGTACCGGCCGAGGCGGTGTTTCCGGTCGTTCTAGTCCGGGCTGATTCCGGCTCTCCTCGTGCGGCCGAACCTCACCCCGCTGCCGAAACCCGGCTGCCGGGGCCGCGCGCCGCCGTCCCCCCGCCCCTTCCAGCCATCCCTCCGTCCCCCCTCCGGCTCCCCGACCGGATCGTCGTCATTCCGTCGGCCGCCGCACCGGCGCCAGCCTTCGAACCGCGCGCTGCGGGCGGGATCCGTCTGCCGGAGCCCGGATTCGCCGCCTCCCCGCATGCCATCGCCGTCAAGGGCGCTTCGCCTGCCGGCACAGCGGACCGGATCGTTGTGATTCCGCACCCCGCCGGGTCGGATCTGTCCGTGAAGCCGCTCTCCCCCGGCGGGGTGAAGACGCCGGAGCCGGAGTTGGCCGTGCCGTCGGTTCCCGTCGCCGTTTCCGAAACGGTGCCGGTTGGCGGTGTTGACCGGATCGTCCTTATTCCGCCTTCGGTCCGCCGGGAAAGCGCCATCGAGTTGCGGATGTCAGCCGCGAGCCGGCTCCCGGAGCCCGCATTGGCCGCTCTCGGCCCCGCTGCCATCAGGCCGGTCTCATCCCTCGCCATGGAGGATCTTGGCGCCGCCGACCGCATCATTGTCGTTCCC
>CAYOTD010000063.1:0-12884 GCA_964406685.1 uncultured Solibacteraceae bacterium
CGGAGCCGACGACACTGAGAGTAAGGCTGGCGGCGCCGGCCGTGGCCGACGACGGCGAGACGTAGGTCCCGGTCTGCGCCGCCAGCGGCAGGCTGGCGGCCGCCAGTACGGCGAGCAGGGCGGCAAGCCGGATCCGGGCCATCGGACGTGAAGTGAGAGTTCGCATGTTCAATTGGAAACCGTCAACCTGGGCGGCACCGAGACCACACGCGGCGCCGCCGGGCTGTCATCGTCCAGCAGCCGGGTAGTTCCGGCCGCGCTGTTGCCAAGCCAGAAAACGGAGTTCCCCTCCAGCCGCCGCAGCGCCAGCGGCGGGGTGTCGCAGGACACGGCCCCGGCCGGAAGTCCCGCGGAATCGAAAATCCGGATCTCCCGCGCGCCGGCGTCGGCCACATAGAGCTTCCGTCCGTCGCGGGAGAATTCCAACGCGGCCACTTCCGCCGGGGCTTGCCCGCCGCCGGCCAGCAGGCGGACGCCTGGAGCGCCCGCCAGGTCCGTGGCCAACCATACTTCGCCTCCCGCCAGGACCGCCGCTTCCCGCCGTCCGGGGCGGAACGCCGCCGCCGACACCGGCGCCGGCAGCGGCAGCCGCGCGGTGGTCTCCGCCGTGAAGATTAGTAGTTCTCCGCCCGCCGTTCCGGGCGCCGCCAGGACCAGATCGCCGTCGTCGCTGACGGCCAGCGCGCCCACGCCGTCTCCCAACGCGGCCGCGCCGATTTCCCGCACCAGGACGGGCCGTTCCGGCAGTCCGCCGAGAACCTGAAACGCCGCGCTGGCCCGCGGCCAGACAACGGCAAACGCGCCGTTCTGGCTGATGGCGATGCGATCCGGGCCGAGGACGGCGTCGATAGGCTGCGGCTCCAGGGGCGTCCGGTCCAGACGCAGGAGCGAGAGGCCGCCGGAGGCGGAGACGGCCAGGGCGTAATCCCGCGCGGGGGAAAGCGCCACCTGCGCCAGCGTGTCCCCCAACTCCACCGCCGGTTCGGCGTAGGCCGCCCCCGGCAGGCCGGCCAGGCGGACCAGCGATGTGCCGGCGTTGCTCCCGGGCACGTAGCCCAGAATGGGGCGCGCCAGATCCGCCGCCGCCAGGCGCGCGATCCCGGCGCCGGCCATCAGGCACAACAGAAGAGCGTAATGTTTACGCATGGCGTCCTATCTCGGGGCTCCGACCGTCCCGGTTCCGGCGGTGATGCCGATGGGCGTGGCGACGGGAGCGGCGGTGTCGCCCTTGCGGGTGGCCGCGATCGCGCCCCCGGCGGCGCCGGCGCCCAGTACGGCCACCAGCACGATCCATTTGGCCGAACCGCCCTTGGCGCCGGAAACCGTCATGTTGAACTGGGTAACCATCAGGCTGGCGGTTTCGGTCCCGCGGGAAGCATCCACGCGGATTTCGACCTTCCCCGCGGCCGAGTTGGGGCGGAAGCCGCGCGCCGTGGCCCGGCCGTCCTGGCCGGTGGTGGCGGTCAACGTTTTGGCGCCGTTGTAGAACTCGCCGCTGGGCCCCTGGGAGGGAAGCGTGAAATGCACCGTTGCGCCGGCCAGCGGGTTCCGGTTGCCATCGCGAACCTGCACCACGATGTTGCGCGGCTGCCGCTTGCGCACGTGGTTGATGGCCCCCTCCCCTTCCAGCGCGACGATGTTCATCCGCGGTGGCGGGGGCGCAGGCAACTGGGCTTCTTGGGCCGCCGCCTGGTAAAGCAGTAGCAAGGATAGGCCGATGGATAGTTTTTGCATCGGGTTGATATGGACTCCAGCCTCGAATCCAGCATCGGTGATCTGGACCGCGAAGAGCAATAGGCATTTGAAAGGCCAGACGGGCCGAATTTTTCCTGGAAGCCAAACTGCAACTGAGGTCTCATTCGAGACAAACTGGTAATTATGTTCTGGCCTGCATTCCGATACCGCTTCCCGATTTTCCTCCTGTCGGCGCTGTTGCTGGCCGGCGCGGAGGCTCCCCCCAAGGATCTGGTGCAGTACATTCAGTCCGCCAAGGAACTTGGCCTGGCGGATGACGCGATTCGCCAGAACGCGCAGGCCGCGGGATGGGATAGCAAGCTCGTGGACGACGCTCTCGCCGCGGTCGCGCGGGGGCCGGCGCCCGTTTCCGGCGCCACCCTTCCTTCCGGTTACCGGATCGGTCCGGGCGACGTGGTTCTGGTGTCGGTGTGGAAGGAACCCGACGCCACGCAAGAGGTCACGGTACGCTCGGACGGCAAGGTTTCCCTGCCTCTGGTGAAGGAGGTGGAGATTGCCGGCCTCACACCCACAGAGGCCGAGAAGATGCTTTCCAACCGCTTCGGGAAACTCATTCCCGGCGCGGATGTGACGATCATTGTCCGCGCCATCAACAGCCGGAAGGTCTACCTGGTGGGGGCGGTGCGGACGGTGGGCGCCATCAACATGACCGCCAGCCTGACGGTGCTGCAAGCCATCGCGCAGGCCGGCGGGCTGACCGATTACGCCAAGAAAAAGCAGATCTACATTCTGCGGCACGAGAGCGGCAAACAGGTGCGGCTGCCTTTCAACTACGACGCGGTGATCCGGGGCGAACGGATGGAGCAGAACGTGGTGCTCCAGCCCGACGACACCATCGTGGTACCGCAGTAGCGCCGAAGCATGTTCTCCAAATTGGTAAACTGTGAAAAACTATAGCAGCTATTGCCCAATCAAGCCCCGGCGGCCCGGGATGAGGAACGCGTGGGGAGCCGGCCTGGGATTGTTCGTGGTCTTTACCAGCGCCGGATGGGCGCAGAGCGCCGTTTCCGGCAGCGCCTACCGCGCTCTGGGACAGGCGGATCTGCGGCTGAACGGCCTGAACCGGGTGGAGGGCACCGAGTTATACGCCCCCTCCGGCATCGCCGTGGATACGCGGGACGGCCAGATCCGGCTGTATGTCTCCGACACGCAGAATCACCGGGTGCTGGGCTGGGCCGACGCGCGCGCCTACCAGGCGGGCGAAGCTCCGGCCGTGGTGCTGGGGCAGGCCTCCGCGCAGCGGTCGCAGTCCCTCGGGATCGGCTCGTCCGGGTTGAACAGTCCCGGCGGGCTGGCGGTGGACCCGTTCACCGGCAACCTGTACGTGGCCGACACCGGCAACAACCGCGTGCTGCGCTTCCCGGCCCCGTTCTCCAATCTCCGCCGGGCGGAACCCGACATGGTGTACGGCCAGGAGGACTTCGAAACCCTCACCGCCAATCCTTACGGTGTCACGGCGGCCTCGCTGAGCGCGCCCGCCGCGGTGGCTTTCGACAGCTCCGGCAACCTGTGGGTCGCCGACACCGGCAATCACCGGGTGCTGCGCTATCCCGCCTCTCTGCTGGAGGCCGTGTACCCGGAGGCGGGCCTGGTGCTGGGACAGTCGGACTTGCAGAGCGGCAGCGCCAACCGGGGCGCCGGCGCGCCGGCCGCCGACACGCTGAGCAGCCCGGCGGGGCTGGCCTTCGACGCCGGCGGCAACCTGTACGTGGCCGACCGGGGCAATGCCCGCGTGCTGCGCTTCTCCGTTCCCCTGAGTTCCGCCGCGCCGGCTTCCGAAGTGTACGGACAATCCGATTTCACCACCGCCACGGCGGCGGAAACAGCGGGACCGGCCACACTGCCGGCGCCCGCCGGCCTGGCGGTCTCCTCCGCCGGCCAGTTGTACGTGGCGGTGCCCGGCGACAACCGCGTCCTGGTGTTCTCCCTGACCGCCGCCCGCGGCGCCTCCGCCATCAGCGTGCTGGGGCAGAGCAGTTTCACCTCCGCCGCGGCCAACGCCAACGTAGCGCCGCGCGCTTCGGCTAACACGCTGTCGGCGCCCGCCGACGTCAAGATCGACTCCCAGGGCGTCGTCTACGTGGCCGATGCGGGCAACAACCGCGTGCTGGCGTATTCTTCCGCTTCGCGCTCGGCCAGCCAGGTGTGGGGGCAACTGGATTTCGTCTCCAACGGAGCCAACCAGGTAAAAGCCGCGGGCTTGAACGGGCCGTACAAGATCGCCATCGACTATTCGCAGGAACCATACGCCGTCTATGTTTCCGACACCGGCAATCATCGCGTCCTGGGGTGGCGGAACTCGGTACGATTCCGCACCGGCGACCCGGCCGATGTGGTCATCGGGCAGCCGGATCTGCGCACCGCCCAGCCCAACGTCGATTCCACCGGCGGCCGCCGTCCCAGCCGCACTTCGCTGAGTTCTCCGCGCGGCATCGCGGTGGACAGCCAGGGCAATCTGTACGTGGCCGACACCGGCAACAACCGCGTGCTGCGCTTCCCCCGGCCGGTGGATCAGAGCGGACGCCCCTCGGCCGACACGGTTCTCGGACAGACGGATTTCACCGCTTCCCTGTCGGCGGTAGTCGGCCCGGCGACGCTGCGGCAACCTTACGGGGTGGCGGTGGGCGCCAACGGCGCCGTGTTCGTCGCCGACACCGGCAACAACCGGGTGATGGAATACCCGGCCTGGCCGCAGTCCGGCGCCTCCGCCACGCGCGTCTACGGCCAACCCGACTTCTACTCCGCCACCAGGCACACCGCCGTCTCCGCCCAGACGCTGAACGCGCCGACAGGGGTGGCGGTGGACGCCTCGTTCAATCTTTACGTGGCCGATACCGGCTCCAACCGGGTGGTGATCTACCCCAACGTGCAGGACGCGCCCTCCTCCGGCGCCGCTGCGCTGGTGGTGATCGGCAACGACCGCTTCGACACGGTGGCCGCCAATGCGGTCACCTCGCGGCGCTTCTCGGGACCGGCCGACGTCGCCCTGGATTCTGGCGGCGGCATCTTCGTGGCCGACTCGGGCAACCACCGGGTGCTGGCGTTTCCCTCCCTGCTGTATATCTCCATCGTCGACGCGGAGGCCACGGCGGTTATCGGACAAAGCAGTCTGGCCACCGCGCTGCGCAACTGGAACGGCAGCGACGGGCTGGCCAGCGCCGAAGGCCTGTCCGCCCCGCGCGGCGTCTACCTGGACCGCCGGGACACGCTCTACGTCGGCGACACCGGCAATCACCGCGTGCTTCACCTGCTGCGCGCCGCCACCGTGGCCCACGCGGCCAACTCCCAGGCCAGCGCCATGCCGCGCGGAGGGCTGGTCACCATCGAGGGAACCGCCCTCAGCGACCAGGAGGCCTCGGTGGAGACGCCGTTCTCCTACACCCTGGCCAACCGTGAAGTGGTGGTGAACGACGAGATCCGCTCGCCCCTCAGCTCGGTCGCCGCCGGCCGTATCGCGTTGCAGTTGTCCAGCGCTTCGCCGATGGGTTCGCAGCGCCTGGCGGTGCGGGCGGCCGATACCGGCGAGCTGATCGCCGGCAAGACCATCACCGTCGCCATCTACTCCCCCGGTCTGAACAGCCGCATTCTGAACCAGGATGGAACCGTGAACTCCTCCACCAACCCGGCCACCCGCGGCTCCACCGTGCGCCTCACCGGCAGTGGACAGGGAACCGTAACGCCGCCGGTGGCAGATGGAGAAGCCGCGCCGGAGGGCGTCAACACAGTCGCGGTTCCCACCACGGACGGCGGCGCCTGCCTGGCCAGCCAGCCTTCCCTGTGCGTGGCGATCGGGCAGGCCTTCGGCGAAATCCAGTTCTCGGGACTGGCGCCGAAGTCGGTCGGCGTCTGGCAACTCGACGTCAAAGTGCCCACCGGCGCCGCCAGCGGCACGCAGACTCTGCGGGCGATCATCAACGGCCAGCCCAGCAACCAGGTGACGCTCTATGTGCGCTGAGATCCTTCAGCCGGCCAGCGTGCGCTTGATGCGGGCCAGCCAGGTGTGCACCCGGTTGCGCACCCCCTCGGGCAGAAACGCGTAGCCGTACTGCGCATAGTTGACCGCCAGCGCCGGCCAGTAATACGGGAAGTCGCGCCGGTAGCGCATGGTCAGCATCAGCGACGCTCTCAGGTGGGGCTTGATGTGGGCGATCGAAGTATTGTGCGTCCCCATGGTGTAGAAGGACTGGTGCTCGGGGAAGTTGTACAGCCGCCCGATCAGCGCCAGCTTCATCCAGAAGTCGCGGTCGCCCGAGTAACGCATGGAGGCGTCGTACCAGCCGGCCCGCTCGCCGGCCGCCCGGCGGAACAGCGTGGTGCTGTTGGCCATCGGATTGGAGAACAGCATGGCGCGCCGGATCTGCGCGTCCGTCTCCGGCTTGAGGAAGCGATACATCTCCCGCCCCTCCGGGTCCACCACGATCAGCCCGCCGCCGCAACCCACGTAGTCGGCGTGCGTGTCCAGGAACTGAACCTGCCGGGCGAGCTTGTCGTCCCGGCACCAGGCGTCGTCGTCGTCCAGCATGGCCACGTACTCTCCCCGGGCGCGGGCGAAGGCGACGTTGTAGTTGCGCGAGATTCCCTGGTTGACGTCGTTGCGGATGTAGACGATGCGGGGCTCTTTCTCCAGCCAGGAACGCACCTTGGCCGGGGTCGCGTCGCGCGAACCGTCGTCGGAGACGATCAGTTCCCAATCCGTGAAGCTCTGCCGGAGAAGGGCCTCGATGGCTCTGTCGAGCAGATGCGCCCGGTTGTAGGTACCCATGACGATGCTGACTCGAGGCGTGGTGGTCATAGCAGGGAACCGATCTCGGAAAGATGGTTAACGAAGGCGTCCGGCCGGCAGCGCTCCGCTTCGGCGGCGTTGTACTCGTTACGGATGAACACGGTGCGGCAGCCGCTGGATTGCCCGGCGGCCACGTCGCGGTCGCTGTCCCCCACCATCAGCGATCGTTCGGCGCAAAGGTTCAGCTCGCGGGCGGCGCGGCGCAGCAGGCCTGCCTTCGGCTTGCGGCAATCGCAACGGTCGGCGTCGATGTGGGGACAGTAGTAGATCGCGTCCAGCCCGCCGCCCACCGCCGCCGCCATCCGTTCGTGAATGGCTTGCAGATCCCGCTCTGCCAGCAGCCCCCGGCCCACCTGGGGTTGATTGGTCACGACCACGACCCGGTAGCCGGCCGCGCGCGCCTTTGCGATCAACTCGCCGATGCCGTCCATCAGGACCGCCTGTTCCCAGCTTGTCAGATATTGGGCGCGCGGCAGCGCCCGCAGGATGACACCGTCCCGATCCAGAAACAGCGCCCGGCGCTGCCGCGCCGGCTGCGCGGCAAACCACGCCCGCGCGCGGGCGTCCTTCTCTGGCGTGCCGCTATCGAGCACCTCGTCTTCGGGCGGCCGTCCGAAGACGGGCGCGCCCTCGGCCACCAGCGCGGGGAGAATCTCGCGGTCCAGGCTCACCGGCCGGCCGGCGGGAATGCGCTCCACCAGGGCGCCCGACAGCACGTAGATGCCGGTGTTCAGATACAGCCCTTCGCCGAACGCGGTCCAGGAATGCGGCCGGGGATGCCAGCGCACGATGCGGCCGGTGGAGGCGTCCCACTCCGCCAGGTCGCCATTCTGCGGCAGGTCGGAACGTTTCAGCGCCAGGGCGGCCAGGGCGTTGTGCTCGCGCCGCAGGGCCAGCAGGGGGGCGAAATCGTAGAAATGCACCTGGTCGCCGTAGACCAGCAGAAATTCATCGCCCAACTCCGCGGCCGCCTTGCGGACCGCGCCGGCGGTGTCCATCAGGCAGGCGGTTTCGTCCGAATAGGCGATGCGCACGCCCAGCCGCGCACCGTCGCCGAAATGCCGCGTGATGCAGTCGCCGCAATAGTGCAGGTTGATAACGAAATCGGAGATCCCCTGGCCTTTCAGGTGGAGCACCAGGTGCTCGAGCAGGGGGAGCCCGTCCTCGATCGGCAGCATCACCTTGGGCTGGTGATCGGTAAGTGGGCGCAGCCGCGTGCCCAGGCCGGCGCCGAGAATCAGAGCCCTCATCGCGGTTGCCCCGCGCCGGGAGCGGGGAGATGGGGGCGGGCGGGAATCAGAAACGGCATGTCGCGATCGTCACCGGCGTTGAAGACGATCTCGGCGCCGCGCGTGGCAAACGAGATCGGGATCTCGCGGAGATCGGTCAGCCCCAGTTCTCCCGCCACCTCGCCCATCCGCTCGCGCATCGGGTCGTGCGCTTCGTGGGGCGCCAGAAACAGGACACACCCGCCGCCGCCGGCTCCCAGCACCTTGCCGCCCCAGGCGCCCGCCGAGCGGCCCGCCTCGTACAGCGCGTCGAGCACCGGGTTGGAGATCCGGGCCGACAGGCTTTTCTTCATCCGCCAGGCATCATCCAGCATGATCCCCAGGCTGGCGATGTCGCCGGCCAGCAGGTAGCGCTCGAACTCCAGGACCGAATCCGACATGCGCCGCAGAGTGTCCAGGCTTTGCGAAGTCCGGCTGGACTGATCGGAAAGCACGTCGGAAGCGGCGCGCGTGATGCCGGTGTAGAAGACCAGGATGTGATACTCGAAGTGCCGCGCCTGGGCGGCGGTCAACGGGATGGGGCGCACCTCCACCGTCTCGTCGGGATTGAACTGGATGAGGTTCAGCCCGCCGAAGGCGGCGGCGTACTGATCCTGTTTGCCGATGGGCTCGCCCACCAGGTCGATTTCCAGCCGGCAGGCCATCTCCGCCAGCCGCTGCGCCTCCAGCGGCCGGCGCAGTTGCGCGTGCAGCCCGGCCAGCAGCGCCACGGAGAAGGACGAGGACGATCCCAGGCCGGTCTTGGCCGGCAGCGAGGCGAACGAGCCGATCTCGATGTTGCGCTCGATGCCCATGTCCATCAGCGCGGCCCGGATGCGGGTATGTTGCAGGCCGGAAGGGTGGCTGGCGGATTCGGATTTCGAGTAGCGCGCCGATACCATGTCGATCAGCGGCGTGTGATTGATCACCGTGAACACGTATTTGTTGATGGCGGTGGCGAGCACGCGCCCGGGATAGTGGCGGTAGAAGGCCGGCAGGTCCGTGCCGCCGCCTACAAAGCTGATCCGCAACGGTGCGCGGGAGACAATCATCGGGGGATTCCTTTTCTCAACGCCCGCAGGGCCTGGACATCCAGGGCCCTATCCAGCTTTTCGGCTTTGTACCAGTCCACATACGCGCGGATGGAATCCTCGATGCCGAAGCGGGGTTTCCAGCCCAGTTGGCACAGCCGGGCGATGCTGGAGACGGCATGGCGCGTGTCGGTGCGGCGGAACCCGCCCAGGACGACCGGAGAAGCGGTCCCGGTGGCAGCCTGCACCGCCCGCGCGAAGTCGAGCACCCGCACCGCCGTGCCGCCGCCCACGTTGTACACGTTGAAATCGGCCTTCCGCGACCGGAGCACCAGCAGGTTGGCCGCTACCACGTCCTGCACGTTGACGAAGTCCCGCATTTGCAGGCCGTCTTCGTAGACCGTGATCGGCTCGCCCGCCAGGGCCTGCTGCACGAAGATCCGCAGTGCCCCCGAATACAGATTCCGCGGCGATTGCCGGGGGCCCTGCACGATCGAGTAACGCAGGACGGTGGTGGGAATGCCGTAGGTTCGCCCCAACCGCAGGGCGCTCTTCTCGGCGGCGTACTTGGACAGGCCGTAGGA
This sequence comes from uncultured Solibacteraceae bacterium, assembly GCA_964406685.1. Classification (GTDB taxonomy): domain Bacteria; phylum Acidobacteriota; class Terriglobia; order Bryobacterales; family Bryobacteraceae; genus JACQZT01. The sequence goes on from CAYOTD010000063.1 coordinate 9,422, forward strand.
ATTGGTGGGCGAAACCGGCTGTTCCTCGTCGAATGGCAGCGGCTCGGCGGGGCCGCCTTGAGGAGCGGGAATCTCCCAGCGCCGGGCGCGAAGATCGTGCAGCGAGCGCAGCTCCGGATAGAAAACCTGGCCCTGCGCATCGCGCCAGGCTCCGTCGCCGTAGACGAACTGCGAGCTGATGTAAACGACCTTCTTCACCCGCAAACGGCGGTTCACGATGGTCTCGTAGAGCAGAGCCGTGCTGACCGTGTTGGTCTCGAAGAAAGTGCTGAAATCGAGCCGCTGGTCCTGGTAGGCGGCCAGGTGGTACACCGCGTCGACCGAATCCAGGGCCCGCTCCCAGACGCGGCGGTCGCGCACGTCGCCGCGGATCCGCTCGAAGCCCTTGCGGAGCACGTAATTGGGCCACCGGCCGTTGTGCACTTCGGCTTGCAGGTTATCGACAATCCGCACGGCGTATCCGCGCCGCGCCAGCGCATCGGCGGTGTGCGAGCCGATAAAGCCCGCCCCGCCGGTTATCAAGACTGTTTTCGGCATGTGCCCGTAAGCACCCTCAAAGCAAGTCTAAGGCCAACCGCCGGTGGAGGCTAAGCGGCGCGGGATTCCAACAGGCCGCAGTAAAGCTCTTCGTAGCGCCGGGCCATCTGGTCGAAGGAGAACTTCTCCGCCACCCGCCGCGCGCCGGCCTGCCCCAGGCGGCGGCGCAACGCCGGGTCCTCAATCACTTCCTTCAGCGCCGCGGCCAGCGCCGCCGGATGGCCGGTGGGACACAGCAACCCGTTCTCGCCTTCCGACACCAGCTCCGGCACCCCGCCCACGCGGGTCGCCACCACCGGCAGCTCATGGCCCATGGCCTCCAGCATCGCCAGGGGAAGCCCCTCCTGGAGAGACGACAGGACAAAGAAATCGGCGGCGCCCAGCAGATCGGGCACGTCGGTGCGGAAACCGAGAAAACGGATCCGGGCCGGATCGAGACCGAGTGCCGGCAGCGACGATTCCAGGCGTTCCCGCTCGCCCCCGTCGCCCGCCACCAGCAGGTTGGCCTCGAGTCCCTGTTGCCGGAGCAGCGCGAAGGCTTTCAGCAGCGTCTCGTGGTCCTTGACCGGCTCCACCCGGGCGACCACGATTCCGGTCGGCCCGGCGGGCAGGTTCAGCTCCCGGCGAACCTCATCGCGCCCCCTGCTCGGCGGGGTGAATTCGAAGCCGTTGCGGATGACGATGTAACGGGTCGAGTCCGGGTAGAGTTCCCGGTGCCTGGCTCCGACATCCTCGGAAACCGACACCAGCGCGTCGACGCGGCGGATTTCCCACTTCCCCGGCATCCGGGCCACCCCCGCGCACTGGCCGTGATCGGTGAGCAGCAGGGGTGCGCCGCAGAACAGTTTGGCGCCGCAGGCATAGTGCAGCGAAGTGGGATTGTGAACGTGGAGGATGTCCGGGCGGGCTCCCACCAGGCGGCGGATGCCTGCCACCAACCGGCTGATGGAATTGGAGCTATCCAGCACCCAGACGGTGAGGCCCGCCTCTCGCGCCGTCTGCTCCAGCGGGCCGCCGCGCAGGGCCAGAATCGCGGGCCGGTGTCCTTTCTGTCTCTGCCATGCGGCCAGCCGGACGACGAACTGCTCCATGCCGCCGAAACGAAGAGAACTCACCGTGTGGACGATGACCAGGGGCGGCCCGCCGGCGTTGCTGGCGGGCTGCGCTTCTTTATCGGTTGGGGAGGAAGGGATCTGCATCAAGGCGCCGCTATAACCCGCCGTGCAATCGAAGAACCAAGCCGGCGCTTGCCTGCCCCGCGATTCAAATCCCGTGCAGCAGTAATTTTTTGGCGTGGAATGAGAACTTTTAGGCCACGCCCGGGCTCCCTCCGGCGGCGAATTCCCGGCCGGGGCCCACGCCCTCGCCCCGGAAGCGCCCGTCAGGATCGCACGCCCCCTACAAGATCCATGTCTCCAATTAGTTAGTACAGATACAGGGAATCCCGTAGCAAGCCGTTTTCCGCCGATCCCCCGCCATGGGCCAACAAATTGCTTAAATGAAAGCAAGAAGCGTTTCTCATGGCCGGTCCGAACGTGGCTTCGCCGGGCGCAGCCATCCGGCAATGTGCCGGCCGGGACGGCTTTTCAACGACGATTAATCGGAATGCAAACCATTTTTTTGGCTTCGCCCGAACGCCGGATTACCCGCTCCACACGCGACGCTCTCTGCCACTGGCGGAGACGGAGTTCTTCCTGACCCATGCACTGGCGAGTCAAGGGACTGATCCAACGCGCCTTGGGCGCCTTGCCTGCCGGAACCTGGATGAACGACCAACTCCAGCAATGCCTCGGCGGCCTGCGGAATTTCGATCACACCATCGAAGACAAGGTCGTCAACGACTGGCTGGTGCTGGTGGCCAATCTGAAGGAAATGGGCGCCGGCGTTCGGGGCCTGGATTTCGTGGAGGTGGGAACCGGCTGGATTCCCGTTCTGCCGGTTTGCTTCTCTCTGGCCGGCGCCTCCAGTTGCACCACGATCGATGTCACGCGGCACATGAACGCAGGAATGACTTTCCGCATGATGGCCAAGCTGGAGGAGTACCTGCCCCGAATCGCCGGCGCCGTGGAAGCCAGCCTGGAAGACACGCGCGCCGCCTACCAGGCGCTGCGGCAGGCGGCCTCGCTGGAGGAGTTGCTTCAGCGGGCCCGCATCCGCTATCTCAGCCCGGGCGACGCCCGCGCCTCCGGCCTGGCGGAGGAATCGGTGGACATCGTTTTTTCCAACAACGTCTTCGAGCACGTGCCGGCGGACGCGCTGGACGGCATCCTGCGGGAAAGCCGGCGCATTCTGCGGCCGGGCGGAGTGTCGATCCACAGCGCCAACTGCGCCGACCATTACGCCTACTTCGACCGCAATATCACTTTCGTCAACTACCTGGCTTACTCCGAGCGCCAGTGGCGGTTCTGGAACAATCCGTTGCAGTATCAGAACCGGCTGCGCCCGCAGGATTTCGCCGGCCTGGCGGAGCGCGCAGGCCTGGAAGTGAAGTTGTACAAGATGCGTGTCCGCCCGGAACTCCGCCCCTCCCTGGAGAAGATGACTATCGCCCCCGAATTCCGTCACTATAGCGCCGAACAGTTGTGCTCGACCTCGGTTCTCGTCGGTGGCCGGAAGCCGCCGTCCGGGCGTTAGGGACATACGCATGCTGCGAAACGCTCAGATCTGGCTGCCGGGGTATCTCGGCCATCGCCTGTCCGCCTGGCGCCGTCCCCGTCCCAAGCGCGTCTGGCTGGCGTTCACCGACCATTACGAACCGTTCTGGCGCAACACCCGCGAGGACGTGGCGCGGGAGCGTGTCGAGGCCTGGAGGAACGGCTGGCCGCGGGTGGCGGCCGAGTTCCGGGACGCCGCGGGCCGAAAACCGGTCTACACGTTTTTCTATCCGGAAGAGGAATACCGCCCCCACCTGCTGGAGCGGCTGGCC
>CAYOTD010000064.1:0-12870 GCA_964406685.1 uncultured Solibacteraceae bacterium
GAAAGTCAGTAAATTCCCATGCCGGGTGTCTCAAAGTGCTTGACACGCGCCGGGCGGCGTCAGCATCGCCGGAGGGACCAGCGGCAGGAACGAGATTCTTCTGGATGGCTCTCCGAATACTTATCGGGAGACCAGCACTCCCGCTGATGCGGCCTCGCCTCCGCCCGATGCTGTGAGCGAAGTCAAGGTGCAGACCAACCTCTATGACGCCGAATACGGCCGAACCGGCGGTGGCGTCATCACACTGTCGCTGAAGAGCGGCACCAACGACCTGCACGGATCGGTTGGGTGGTATCTGCGCAACGATATCCTCAACGCCAATACGTTCGAATCCAACGACGGCGGCGGAGCCAAGGCGACCTTCAAGATGAACCAGCCGACCGTCCAGGTTCAGGGCCCGGTCCGCATTCCGGGGCTTTACGACGGCCGGAACAAGACCTTCTTTATGTACGCTCTGGACATCTACCGCAACAGCCGGCCGACTTACTCCACCATGATCGTGCCCACTGTGCTGGAGAGGAAAGGCGACTTCAGTCAGACCTATGTGTCCGGCACCAGCGGGGCCACCGTCGCCGTCTACGATCCGCTTTCCACGGTCCAGAGCGGCTCCACGTACACTCGCACGCCGTTCGCGGGCAACACGATTCCGTCTTCCCAAATCAATCCGATTGCCGCCAAGCTGATGTCGCTTGTGCTGCCACCCAATCTGGCCGGTATTCGAAGGGGACAACCGAACCGGCTGGACACGCCCAACTTCGACCACGAGCCCTTCAACTCCCACGTCTGGCGCGGGGACCACGTCCTTAACGACAAGCACCGGTTTTTCGTCAGCGGCACTTACAGCCACCGGGGCCAGACCAACGGCCTGGGCTACGGCCTGCAAGCCTATCAGGCCGCCGGGACGCCGTACGTCTCCTCGTCCTACATGCACTGGCGCGACAACCACTCCATGGTCTTCAACCTGACCTCGATGCTCTCGCCCACCCTCGTCCTCACGTCGCGCGCAAGCTGGACCCGGCACGATTTCGGCATCGATCTCTACGGTTTCCGCTCCAGCCCCACGGAGCTGGGTTATCCGGCGTCGCTGGTCGCCCAGGCGCAATCCGTGTCTTTCCCGGCGATCAAGATTGGAGGATACACCGACATCGGGCCGACCAGATCCGGCGGCAATATCCGCAACTTCAGCGACACCTGGGCGGTCGGAGAGACCGTGAGCAGAATCACGGGAGACCACACCTTGCGGTTCGGCGGCGATGCCCGCCTGATGCTCAACAACCAGTCGAGCCCCGTGCCGACCTTCACGCTTTCCACCACGGCGGCCTTCACGCAAGCCAACCCGCTGGTGACCAGCGCGGCATCGGGCGACGGATTGGCGTCCTTCCTGCTCGGCTATCCCAGTGCGGTGAGCACCGCCTACAACAACTTCCCCGCCCAGGGGCAGCGCTACTTCGGGTTCTTCTTCCAGGACGATTGGCGGGTCACGCGGAAGCTGACGCTGAATCTCGGCCTTCGCTGGGAATATGAGTCTCCCATCAGCGACCGTTTCAACCATCAGATCATCGGTTTCGACGCCACGACCACGACCAGCCTCGCCGCCGGGGGGCCGCAAGTCCGGGGCGGGTTGCTGTTCGCCGACCACAACCACCGTCTGGCTTACAAACGCGACTGGAACAACTTCGCGCCGCGCCTTGGCTACGCTTACCAGGTCGCCTCCAGACTGGTAATTCGCGGGGGGTGGGCGATCTCCTACGATCCGACGGCCGATGTCCCCCCCACCACCGGCTTCAGCATCACCACCAGCCCGAGCGTATCGGTTGCCGATGCCGGCATCGTGCCGCTTACCACCTCCGGGTGCACCGGCGCAAGCTGCGGAATGCTCTCCAACCCGTTCCCGACCGGCATCCTCCGGCCCGTGGGCAGCTCTCTCGGGTTGTTGACGAACGCGGGAAGCAGCATCTCCTACATCTGGCCCGAGCGGGCGGTGCCCTACAGCCACACCTTCTCCAGCGGCATCCAGTATCAGTTGCCCTTCCGTTCCGTCCTGCAAGTCTCCTATAACGGCCGCCGCGCCCGCAATCTCGCGACGTCGAGCAACAGGAATACGGTGACCTATGAGCAGTACCTGACCCACGGATCGAACCTGACGGCAAGCTCGGCTCAGGTCGCCAATCCGTATGCGGGCCTGCTGCCGGGCACCTCGCTGAACGGCGCGAAGATGACGCTTCAGCAGTCGCTTCTGCCCTACCCGCAGTTCACATCCATAACGGAAAGTGCGCGCAGCATCGGCACCAGCCGCTACGACTCGATGCAGCTTCAACTGGAGAAGCGCCTGTCGGCGGGACTGACGGTTCTGTTTGCCGCCACTTTCCAGAACGGCAAGACCCGCAGCACATACCTCAACTCCGGCATGGACGCCATCGGCCAGTTCATCGTCCGGGATTCCGGCGCTGAACCTTACATCATCAACCTGAACAGCACGTACGCCCTGCCGTTCTTCAACAACGCCAGGGGCTGGAACAGAACACTGTTCGGCGGTTGGAATGTCGCCGGGTTCGGGCAGTGGCGCGCCGGCACGATCCTCGACGTCAGCGGCGCCACCTCGACCGGGATCGATCCCGGCATCGACAACTCGTCGTACGCCCATCGGTTCAACACCTGCACGTTCAACAACAACACCGGTGCGCGCCAGAACTGCTCGAGCAGCACCGAGCCGGTGGCCTGGATCATTCAGAAGCCGTTCACTCTCCTCACGGTGCCGAACCCGCAGTGGGGCAGCGTGCGGGTCAAGAACCCACTGAGCGTGGACCTTTCCCTTTGGAAGACATTCAGGACCGAACATCTGAGCTTTGATCTTCGGGCCGATGCATCCAATGCGTTCAACACGCCGCGGTTCGGAAATCCGAACATGACCGCGACCTCGAGTCTGTTCGGAGTCACCACGTTGACGCAGGCAAACATGCCGCGATCGATTCAGCTTGGCTTGAAGGTGAGTTTCTAGGAGTTCGCCGGTACCGCTCCCTTTGGCCGCGGCCCGGAACCGAAACCGAGCGGCGACCGGAGGGAGCGGCGACCTCAGGAGAAATCATGCGTATTGCCGTCCTTGGATTACTGATCGTCTGCCTGGCCGCCGCGCAGACAGAACCCGCGCGCCTTCTCAACCCGGAAGCGCTGCGCAACCAGCCCGGAACCGCCAGCGCGAGCGAGATCCGCGCCGGCTTTGCCGACCCCGCGGCGGAGTACCGCTCCATGCCGCTGTGGGTCTGGAACGACCAGATGGATCCGGAGCGCCTGTCGGAGCAGTTGCGCCAGTTCAAGCAGCAGGGCATCGGCGGCGTCTTCGTCCATCCGCGCCCGGGACTGATGACCGACTACCTGAGCCCGGACTGGTTCCGCCTGTGGCGGCACGCCCTCGACGAAGGCAAGCGGCTCGGCCTGCTGGTGAACATCTACGACGAGAACAGCTACCCCTCGGGATTCGCGGGCGGGCACGTGCCGGCGCGCAATCCCGATACGGCGGCGCAGTACGTCCAGGCCCAGGAGGTCCCGCGCAACACTTCCGTCTTCCGGCGCCGGCAGACCGTGGTCGCGCTTTTCGCCGTGGAGAAGGACGCCGGCGGCCGGGTCGTCTCCGCCCAGCGCGTGAAGGCGCCCGGAGAGGTCCCGCCCGGCGCCGGTGTGGTGGTGTTCAATCTGCGCCGCGCCTCGGGCAATCCGTGGACGGGCGAGTTTCCTTACGTCGATCTCACCAACCCGCAAACCACGCCGGCCTTCCTCGAGACGACATATGAAGCGTACAAGAAGCACGTGGGCGCGGAGTTCGGCAAGACTGTCCGCTGGGCCTTCACCGACGAGCCGCTGATCGCCACCGGCGGCGCTTACGACTCCGCGGCCATGGCCCTGCCGCTCAGCTACAACACGCTGGCCGAGTTCCAGAAGCGCAACGGCTACGATCTGGCCGACTCCATCGCCAGCCTGTTTTGGGACGTGGGCGATTTCCGCAAGGTGCGTTTCGACTACTGGCAGACCCTCCACGACCTGTGGAAAGAGAACTTCATGCGGCCCATGTTCGAATGGTGCGACCGCAACAACCTCCAGTTCACCGGCCACTGGATGGAGCACGAGTGGCCCTACCCCTGGATCACCCCCGCCGACGCCAACCTCTACGCCTACGAGCACGTGCCCGGCATCGACCTGCTGGAGGGCAACGAACTGCGGCTCCACGGCAAGCACCCGCACCTGCTGTTCACCGTCAAGCAGTTGGCCAGCGTCTCCCATCAGCTTGGCCGCCGCGCCTTCTGCGAGGCATACGGGGTGGCGGGCTGGGATAGCACCTTCGAGCACTACAAGCGTTTCGGCGACTGGCTGATGGTGCACGGCGTCAACTTCATGGATCAGCACCTGTCCTTCAGCACCATCCGCGGCGCGCGCAAACGCGATCATCCGCAGAGCTTCTCCGACGTCTCTCCCTGGTGGCCGTACTATCGCACGCACGCCGACCACCTGGCGCGCTTCTCGATGCTTTCCAGCCGCAGCCAGTCGCGCAACCGCGTGCTGGTGCTGCAACAGACCACCAGCGGATTCCTGCTGGCGCGCCGCGCGGGCCCCACGCCCGAGTTGGAGAAGATGCGCGAGAACAACGCCGAGATGAACCAGTTCCTGGCCGACCGCCAGGTGGACTTCGACCTCGGCGACGAGTACATGATCGAGTGGTTCGGCCGCCAGGACGGCCGGCGCTTCGTTATCGCCAAGGCGTCCTACGATCTGCTGATCCTGCCGCCCGACATGACCAACCTGCGCCGACAGACCCTCCCGCACCTGGAACGCTACCTGGCCGCGGGCGGCACGATCCTTGCGCTGTCGGAACCGGCTGCCTACGTTGACGGAGTGGCCGGCGACCGCGCCCGGCAGCTTGCGGCGCGCTATTCCTCGCAGTGGAAGCGGATCGATGGCCTGGAGGCGCTGGCCGCGGCCATCGGTGGGCAGTTGAAACCGCGCATCCGCTTCGAGCAGACGCTCCCCTCGGGCGTCGGCTTCTCCGAGCGGTTCCTCTCCGACGGCAGCCGGGTTCTGTTCCTGGCCAACACCGGTCTGGCGCCGGTGCGCTCGCGCGCGGCGGTGGAGGGCGCCTCGCTGGAGGTGCTCGATACCGTGACCGGTAAGATCGAGCCCGCCGTCTACACGGTTCGCGACGGCGCGGTCCACTTCGAGTTGAACCTGGCGCCGGCCGGCTCCCTGGTCCTGCTGGCCGGCAGCGCGCCCGGCCGCCCGGCGGCGCCCCGACAGGTGAAGTACGCCGAGCTGAAGGCCGGCCCGTGGCGGGTGAGCGCCGATTCGCCCAACGTCCTGGTGCTGGACTACTGCGACATCAAGATCGGCCGGGACCTGTATCGCGACGTCAACACCTGGCAGGCCAACTGGACCGCCTGGCAGCGCCACGGCTTCGAGCGGCCCGCCTGGGACAACGCCGTGCAGTTCCAGAAGCGGGTCTTCGATCGCAACCATTTCGGGAAGGACTCGGGCTTCGAAGCCACCTTCCGGTTCGACGTAGCCGACGCGGCCGCGCTCGACAAGCTCTCCCTCGCCATGGAAGCGCCCGAGCTTTACCAGGTGGCGGTGAACGGCAAACCCGTGGACTTCGCCAACGCCGCGCGTTGGCTTGATCCGCACATCCGCGCGGCCGGCATCCAGTCGCTGGCCCGGCCCGGCGAGAACACCATCACCGTCACCGCGCGGGCCTTCGACGTGAAGATGGAGCTGGAGAATCTCTACCTGCGCGGCAACTTCGCGGTGGAGAGCGCGGCCCGCGGTTTCCGCCTGAAAGCTCCGGTCCGGCTCGATTTCGGTTCCTGGGCCAAGCAGGGTTATCCGCTGTACGGCGATGCGGTTACTTACGAGACCGGGGTCGAGGTGCCCGCCGGCGCTTCCACGCTGCGCGTCCAGTTGGACGAGTGGCAGGGCAGCGTGGCCGCCGTGCTGCTCGACGGCAAGCAGGCCGGGACTATTGCCTGGCAGCCGTTCGAGGCCCTCTTCCCGGCGTCTCCAGGCAAGCACACTCTGTCGGTGAGAGTGGTTTCCACGCCGCGCAACACCATGGGGCCGTATCACAACCCCACCAAGCCTCGCATGAGGGCATGGCCCGCCGCTTGGGCCGAATTCCCGGAGCACCAGCCCGCCGGGGTGGCCTATGACATCCTCGATTACGGCCTGATGAAGCCGCCCTCTGTGGCGGTCGGCCGGAACGAACCCTGAGGCAACGCGTGCGCTACGGCGCGGATTGGGAGACGTGCCGGGGCGCCGGCGACCAGGCGGCCAGCAGCATCTGCGCGGCGTTCGTCAGGTTGCCGGCCGTCCTGGCGGGTTCGAAGGTCGTCCTTGCGATCTCGTTTCCCAGCAGACGGTAACTCTCGAACTGGTCCTCGCCGTAGAACTGGTCGCCCGTGGTCTCGTGCGGGAAGGAGGCGTGGGACGATCTGTATTGCCGAATGCTGGTGTCTTCGCGCCCGGTCATCGAAGCTTTCAGGTAGATGAGGAAGCCCTCCGTGGGCTCACTGTCGCCCGCGTACTCGATGCGGCCCACGGCGCAGGGGCAGCGGCTCCAGCCGGAATCGCCCTTACCGATCGGCTCCACGTCGATCCGGATCTTCGCGCCGAAATCGACTTCACACATGCGGATGAGCGTGCCCAGACCCTCGAACTTCAGATCCGGATCGCACTCCGCGTCGCCCACGATGATCACCTTGCACCGCCGCTTGACCAGTTCGTAGACGGCCAGGTTTTCGAAATGGCCGCCATCGGAGATGGCCAGGTATCCGGCACGGTCGCTCGCCATTCCGAACAGCTCCACCAGGAGGTAGCGCAGGCTGAACCACGGCGAGGCGCTGCCAGAGTGTTTCGAGTCCGGCTTCGGGAACCACCACCCCAGCCGGACGTTGAACAGGGTCATCAGGAAGGCGACCACCGGCGAGGTGTGATAGCCCATGTTGGGGCTGGCCGCGGCGCCGGACACCGAAATCGCCTGGCCGAGAGTGGGCTGGTGCCCGGTTCCTCCATAGCCCTCCGTGCGCGCGTAGCCGACTTCTTCCGGCTCGCCATCGGGAGTGGACCGGCTCAGGTAGCGGCTGCCGCAGTGCAGGGGCGTGAGGGTGAAGCAGGCGCTGTGGCGCGTGTGCACGGTCAGGTCGCTGGACCCTCCCAGGTTCAGGGCGCAGTTGACGATGTGCAGGGGGCCGGCGGGCGGCTCGGAGAGTTTCGCGAGAGGGAGATCGTCGTCGTCGTCGAATCCGGTGAACATCTGCGGATTGCGGTCGCGGGCGGGCCGGGTCGCCCCCAGGTAGCACCGCACCAGCCGGCTTCGGTAGAAGGCGTTCAGGCTGAACTCGTTGATATCGACCCGCGCGGCGAACAGCAGGAGGAGTCCCCCGCACCCCGCCAGCAGGACCCAGTTCACGGCGGGATCGGCGTTCCGCAACTGGTACCAGTAGAGCATTCCCTCCGCGATTCCTTCTGAATTGAGCCGGACCAAAAGATGGACCAGCGAGGCGACCGCCACCAGGAGCCCCGCAATGAACACGAATGGCGCCACCTGCGCCACGATCTCCTTCACCTTGCCGGCGGAGCCCTGCGTCGATTCTTTACCTCCCGTCGAACTGGATTTTCCGGCGAACAGGCCGGCCAGGGTGGAGCCGATCCAGCCGCCGCTCACGGTGTACTTCCAATCGACGAGCCTCTCCAGCAGGAAGGGCCCGTAGATCGAAGCGACGCAGAGAACCATCCACGCCAGGCCGTAAATGCCGAGCCAGGCGCCCAACCTGCTCCACCACTCCCGGGCGCCTTCGGTGGATTGGCGGCCCAACATGCCGATGAGCGCCACAATCGTAAGGGAAAAGGCGTACGCTACTAGCGGCGGTCCCCAGACAAACGCGTGCCACGCTCCTTCGGCGCCTTGCGCAGCCCAGCGCCGAAGCAGCAGCGCCAGGGCGCAGAACAGAGCGTGCAACGTCACCACGGAGATCACCGGCGCCAGCACGGCTGCCGCCGCGCCCAGCGGTGTCTTAATGGTTCGGACCGAGCAATACGCCAGCAGAGCCAGCGATACGAAGATCACCGTCAAGGGAAAGGGCCAGTAGCTTGCCGCTCCCGTGAACATCGCTCCGAACGAATCCATTCCGGCCAATGTGCCGCCCGGCTGGACATTGCCCCACATCACCGCCGCCACCAGAAGTGCGGCGACCATCATGGGGACGACCACGATCCCCTGCACCCAACCCTGGGTGTAGTTGATCTGCCTGGCGCGGGCGATCTTCGCGCCCACCGGCAGCAGGAAGAAACCGCCCATCACCAGCAGCCCGGCGATGGGCGCCGCGATCCGGTAATCGGTGGCTCCCTCGTGGAAGGGATCGAAGCCCAACGCCGTTCCGAGCGCCATGGCCACCGCCAGGCACGCGGCTCCGGCTCCCAGGCCGGCCAGCCATTTCGCCGACCGCAGCATCCAGAGATCGTCGCTCCTCCGGTTCACGCGAAGCTGATTTCCCGCGATGCCCGCCACGCCCAGCACGAACAACGCGACGGTGAGCCAGCGCCAGTTGCCGGCATCGTGCCAGCCGGCGAACTTCGGGAACACCAGCCGCGGGACCACCAGGGCGGCGGCGATCGCCAGGATCACGGTCACCTGCACCAGCAGCGTGTTGCGGATCCACACCATCGCCATCGACCAAGTGTCCGCGCTGAAGAAGCCGACGGTGGGCGCCAGATAGTTGGAATACCGCCGCAGGTGGCGGATGGACTCCGACCAGTCCGCCCCCTTGTCCAGCCAGTCCGGGCGGCGCTTGCAGTTGGCGCTCAGCCAGGCGCCGATATAGCCGCCGCCGGAGACCGTGGACAGGTAGTCAATCTTCTTGAGCAGATCCAGCTCTTTGAGCGCTTCCAGCACGCCCAGGTTGAAGGTGGCGCTGCGGATGCCTCCGCCGGAGAAGGCGAGTCCGGCCAGGTTCTTCTGCTTCTCCTGATCGCCCCCGCAAACAACCTGGAGTTCTTCTTCAAAAGCCTGCTTCCATTTCGGTTCTTCCACAGCCATGGAGCCCCCCCTCTGTTTGACACTATTCTTATCCTCTGTTGCGCCAATCGCAAGCGGAGGGATTTGGAAAGCGGCGCCGGGACCTCACACCCCCGGACGGTGTACAGTCAATCCCCTATTCAGGCCAGAAACACTTGTAAACGTGGCATCGGGTCCCTACAATCGAAATGGTAAGGAGCGAGTGGAGGGCCTTCCTATGCGCAGCGTGCGACGGGCAGTTCTCTTTTTGTCCTTGATGTTGGCTTCCGCCCTGACGGCCGGGGCGGCGCAGGTGCAGCGGTATGTAATGACCAAGCCTAAGCCGCCCTCGACCTGTTCGGAGGCCGTCGCGAGCCCGCCTTTGGGATATGTATCGTTTTCTACCGGCGAGGCGTCGGCCTACCTGTGGTTCTACGTAACCGATATGAAGTCCGGCGATACCGTCGCCACCGAGTACTACACGCCCACCGGACGGCTGTACTCGGACGTGAGCGGACCTTTCAATCCCGTCTCCTCCGGTGGCAACTGGTGCTTCACCGACACCGAATTCAAGATCAACGGCGCCTTGCCAGCTTCCAACCCGGGCGAGTGGCGAGTGGTGGCAAAGCTGAACGGCACGCAACTGTTCGAGCTGAAGTTTACTATCGGGAACGCCACTGTAGCAGTTCCGACCAGCGGGACCACGACCACGGGGACCACCACCTCCTCGCTCCCCACCACCAACCTGCTCAGGAATCCCGATGCCGAAGGAGGCGGAGCGTCGGACGACTGTTCGGGCGTCCCCGCCATCAGCTACTGGACCACAGACGGCAAGATGAGCGTCTGCCGCTACGGCTACGGAGACTACCTGGCCCGCAACTCTCCCGGTCCCACCGACCGCGGGACGTTCTTCTTCGCCGGGGGATTCAGTGAGCGGTCGTCGATCTACCAGGTCCTGGACGTTTCCTCCTACGCCGCCCTCATCGACGCCGGCAGTGTGCCCTACACGCTCTCCGGATGGCTGGGCGGCTGGTCCTCGCAGGACGACAACGCCAAGCTGAGCGCGGCTTTCAAGGACGCCAATGGTGCCACCCTGGCCTACGCCACCATCGGGCCGGTGATGGCGGCCGAGCGCAACAGCGTCACCGGGCTCTTCTACAAGGTGGCCTCCGGCACGGTGCCGGCCAACACCCGCCGCATCGACGTGGACCTCGCCATGACTCGTGTCGAGGGCTCGTCCAACGACGGCTACGCCGACAACGTCTCGTTCAGCTTCGCCCGGCCTTCCACCTCGTGCGCCTACTCGGCGACGCTGACCTCGCAGGTTCCGGCCGCGGGCGGCACGGGCACCATCAACGTGACTACCACCGCGGGATGCACGTGGACCGCGGTCAGCAACGCCACCTGGCTCACCATCGCCTCGGGCGCGTCGGGTGCGGGCAGCGGCACGGTCACCTACCGCGCGGCGGCCAACACCGCCACCAGCCCGCGCACCGGCACGATCACGGTCGCCGGTTTCACCCACACCGTCACCCAGGCGGCGGCCGTTCCCACCTGCACCTACTCCATCAGTCCGGCGACGGCCTCGGTAGCGGCGGCCGGCGGCTCGGTGAGCGTCACCGTCACCACGGCCTCGGCCTGCAACTGGACCGCATCCGGCAACGTGCTGTGGATTTCGGTAGCCTCGGGCGCCTCGGGCGCGGGCAACGGCACGGTGTCGCTGCGAGTGGCGGCCAACACGGCCACTACCGCGCGCACCGGCACGGCCACCATCGCGGGTCAGACATTCACCGTCAGCCAGGAGGCCGCGGCGGAGCAGGGTCCCGTTCCCACTATCGTCAAGAACGGGATCATCCACACAGCCAGCTACATCTCGGCGGCTCAGCCGGCCGGCGCCATCGCGCGCGGCGGGCAGTTCTCCATCCAGGGAACGGAGCTTGGCCCAACCGAAGCGGTCCAAGGAACCTATCCCCTCACCGAAACCCTAGGTGGCGTTTCGGTGCGCATCACCCAGGGTTCGACTTCCATGAATGCCTGGCCCTTCCTGGTGTCGGCCACGCGGATCGACGCCGTGATGCCTTCCAACGCGCCTTTGGGCGAAGTCCAGGTCACCGTCACTTATCGCGGACAGACCAGCGCCGCGGCCACCATTCGTGTCGCCAAGGTGAATTTCGGCGCTTTCGGTACGTTGCGAGGCAAGGGTCCGGGTGTCATCCGCAACATCAACTCCGCCGAGGACCAGCCGCTGAATTCGCGCACCGCTTCGGCCAAGCCCGGCCAGAAGGCGGTCCTGGCGGGTACGGGGCTGGGCGCCATCGATTCGGCCGACAACGTGGCTCCGCCCGCCGTTCAGTTGCCGGCCGAGATCTTCGTGGGCGGTAAGCAGGCCACTGTCACCTACTCGGGCCGCGAGACCTGCTGCGCGGGTTTGGACCGGATTGAGTTCGAGGTTCCGGCGGATGCCCCGTTGGGCTGCTATATCCCGGTTCAGGTGAAGGCCGACGGTCTCTACAGCAACACCGTCACCATGGCCATCGAGGCCGAGGGGCAGGCCTGCAAGGACAACAACAACCCGTTTGCCGATTTGAGCCAGAAGGGCGGCAAGGCGGGGTTCCTGATGTTGGCCCGCGGCGAGGCATCTCTCCCCCTGGAGGCCGGCAAACCGCCTACCGACATGCTGCTCGATCTGGGCGCCGGCGCCTTCCAGTCATACCCCGCCGGCGGCGAAGAGTCCTTCAACCCGTTGTTCGCCTATCCCGCTCTGGGTACCTGCACGACCTATGGCGGCAGCCTTGATCTCTCTTCGCTGGCCGGCACTACGCCCTCCTCCGCCTCGGCGACCGATACCGGCGGACTGACCGGAGCCGCCCTCGACGCGGGCGAGAAGCTGACCGTCACCGTTCCGGGCGGCACTTCCATCGACATCCCGAGGACCGACGAGGAGGCCACCACCGGTCCTTACGGCGCCTTGCTCGGCGGTGTCCTGCCGATCAGCGAAGAGCCCATGCCGCCGCCCGTCCTCAACGGCGGGACTTATACCATCAAGGGCACGGGAGGTAAGGACGTCGGCTCCTTCTCGGTCGATCTCGAGATCCCCAAGCCGGTCACCTGGACCAACCGCGCCGACATCACCGAGGTCGACCGCGCCGCCGGTGTCACGCTCAACTGGAGCGGCGGCACCAGTTCGCAGTTCGTCCTGATCGGAGGCGCCAGCAACGATCAGACCAACGAAGCCACCAGCGGGTTCTTCTGCTTCGTTCCGGCCGAACGGGGCACGTTCACGGTGCCGCCGCAGGTGCTCGGCACGCTGCCCGCCAGCGTCGACAGCGAAGGCAAGCCATCGGTCGGCGCGCTGGCCATCGGCACCCTGCCCGCGCCTCCGTACACTACCTTCACGGCCGCGGGCCTGGATTCCGGCCTGGCGCTCTACCTGCTGTTGAACGGCGCCGCGGTGCCGTACAAGTGAGCCGGAATGACCTCTAGCCGGCGTGCGGCGCTCTGGTTGTTGGCCTCCGCCGTTATGGCGGCGGCCGGCGAGGGGCGCCGCGCGCTGATCGTCGATATCGACGGCGTGCGCCCGGACACCTTCCAGCAGGCTTACAACGCGGGTCTGCTGCCGGTCTTCGAGCGTCTTCTCGGTTGGGGCATGTGGTATGACCGGGCGGAATCCGTCCTGCCCACCGTCACCATGGCGGCGCAGTCGTCCATCTTCACTGGGACGCCGCTGGCGCGTCACGGCATTCCCGGCAACCAGTGGTTCGACCGCGCCTCGGCCCGCTCGATTGAATATCTCAGTTCATCCACGGTGCCGTGTGTTTTCGCGTTCACCCTGCTCGGCG